>JBBQQZ010000090.1:0-11449 GCA_038215325.1 Tepidisphaerales bacterium
GTGCATCCGATCGTCGCCAACGCCGACCAGATGCTGATCGTGGCCGCCCTTCACCTGCCGGAGGTGAAATGGGGCCTGGTCGACCGGATGGTCATCGCCGCGAGGTCCGGCGGGCTCGACGCGATCGTCTGCCTCAACAAAATCGACACCGCCGCCAGCGAGAAGGATCTCGCCGACGCCGACGCCATCCTCGTCCACTACGAATCCCTCGGCATTCGCACCCACCGCACCTGCGCGATCAACAAGATGGGCATCGACGAACTCCAGCAGATGCTCAAGGACAAAAAAACCGTCCTGGCAGGCCACAGCGGAGTGGGCAAGTCGTCGCTGGTCCGCGCGATCGAACCGACGCTCGATATCCGCATCGGCGATATCAGCGCCGTCCACAGCAAGGGCATGCACACCACCACCTCCGCAAGACGGTACGCCCTGTCGGTCGGCGGGTTCGTGGTCGATACGCCGGGCGTCAAGCTGTTCGGCGTCTGGAACGTCTCGCGCGATTCGCTCATCGAACACTTTCCCGACGTCGACTCCGGCACCGCACCGGACTGGCGCAGGGAGTCGTACGAACGCATCCTCGAATCGATCGCGCCCCCGGAGCCCGGCGCGACGTAACCCCCGATTTCCGGCTGAAAAAGAGCCAACTCCACCTCGTGAAAAGCACTTGACACTTAACACAGTCGCTCTGCGGTGAGCATGATGTGGCAGAGAGCAGCGGCGCGCGCAGGTACTTACTCTTTAGTTTTCCGAACGGGCCGAGCCGAGGATGTGTTCCTCGCCGGTAAGAACGAGGTGACGCAGGATCGAGCGCGTGTTCGACACCGCGCACTGGTCGCCGGGGAAAAGTCGCTGGCGCGTGCCGATCAGCGCCGTTCACGGAACGACGTCGAACCCTTCGTCGAGAAAATACGGGATCGATTCGGCCTTCACTTCCGGGCCGTGTTTCCAGTTGCAGATAACGATATCGCGCGGGATACGCGGCGCGAGGTCGCGGTGGATGGCATAAGGACGGAGACTTCCTTAAGCACTTTCTTGACTCCCTCGAGCAGGCTGTGCCGACAATCGTCTGCTGGACCGACATGATCCACCAACGCGGCGGCACGTTCATCGCGCCGGACTCCGTAGGCGTCGTGGCCCGGTATCTCGCAGATCATCCGGACGGTGTGCGTGAAAGAGTACGGTTGGTCAAGAGACTATCTCGCAAGACGGTGGTGATCTCTTCCATCCCGCAAGCTACACCGCGAGCCGGGCCTGAAGCAGCAGGCCCATCGCGAATTGTGCGATCGTGCGGTATCCGCCGCGTTGAAGGGGTTCCCCGCTGCGGTTGAGTTGAACGACGCCGCCGAGCAGGCCATCGGGCGTAAGATGTTTTTCAATGGCATCGCAGGTGCATCGAGCGAGTTCCCGCCCGTCGCGCAGGCCGAGTTGTGACGTGATTGCGATGGCCGCGGCGATTCCGGCGGAGCCGGAGGTGTCGGGGCCGGTGTCGGGTTCGCCGGCAAACGCGGCCCAAAGCCCGTCTTCGCCGCGCCGGGCGATTGCGAAATCGAGCGTGCGCAGCAATTGATCTCGCAGGTCATCCAAGCCCGGCCGATCACCCAGGACGCGCAGGGTGCGTGCCATGCCCAATACATGCCATGCAATCCCGCGTGACCAGTTACAGAACGTATGCGTGACGTCCGTCTCACCACGCTTCGGCTTGCTGTGTCGCAGGTAAAAAGAGTCCGGCCTAGCCCATAACCGCTTGCCGCGGACGCGAAGCTGGGTTGCCGCCAGATCGAGCAGCCGCTCGTCACGCCGCATCTTGCCGATCATCGCCATCGGATACGCAACGGTATAGGAGCCCTCGGCGGACGTGGTTCGGCCGTCGAGGACGCAGTCGTCGTCGTCGGCACGCGACAACCAGAACTGCACGCTCGCCTCAACCGCCGGATGATTGGGCCACACCGTTGAGAGCGCGGCAACGGGAAGCGTTTCCTCGATCCCATGCACCCCGCCATCTGCCGGCTCTGAACGTGGGCTTTCAAACACCCACCGACCTTCGGGCGAGTAATACATCGACAGGTGCCGGCGTAACGCCGCGTCGTCGCGGGCATCGAGGAGCCCATCCAGCACGCACCCTTCAAGCCAACCCAAGGGTTGGATCGAAGCCAGTGACCTCGTTGCACGGTCGAAGGCGTCGCGACGCCCCGCGAGGTCAACGGCAGGCTCGGCCGGAAGGAAGTGAGGCGATAGCTCGGGCGGAACCGCTGCGACGGCGTCGTGGGCATGCTGACCAGTCAACAGCAACAACGGTTGCTCACCCGCCTCCAATTCCAGCCGGATTCCGGCACGGGGGTTGGTAATCGCCCCTGCCTTAACAGGGATCTCGAACGGCTGAAGTGATGACCCGTAGCGAATGTCGAACACGCCGATCTGCCCGCCGCTGGCGACATCGATTGCCCGGAGGCGCATCTGCTCGCGGACGTCCGACGCGATGGTCACCCGCAACCATCCGCCGGCAAGCGCTGGCGCCTCCCAGCCGATCGTCGCGGGCATTGCCATGGCCTCCCAGCCGAACGGCACCCGCTTGCCCGGCGGCGGAGTGTTGCCTGCGGATTCAAGCACATTTGCCACTCGGTGACTCAAGATCGGCTCGGCCATTGCGGTTCCTCGGATGAGTGATTTTAAGGCAACCGGATCGGCAAGCTGCCCCGTGCCCTGTATCGCGATCGTGACTTCGTTCGCCATTTAATCCATCCCGACGCCGCCGCAAGGTATGCCGGTCCGGGTGGCTGTGTCGCCACTCAGAAAGCGAATCAGTGCGACAACCTCAAAATCATAGCTGAAGTCGATTCGTCCTGCACACCACCCCCGTTGAGTAACGGTCCCGACCCGACCAGGTTCCGATCAGTGAACGAGCGCTAAACATTCATCCGTTCCAGTCGGCGGCCTGATGGGGCAGTGCGCATCTTGCGATGAGGGTCTGTTACCCCAAGCCTTCCTGAGGGAGATCGGGCCGATACATGCTGAAAGTGAAGCACGGCGTGGACTATCGCGTGTCGTAAGACGCAGTAGCGACGCCGCAGGCTTCGCTATTGCACCCATGTCTACATCGGCAACGAAACGCGTTTGCGAATCCTCGCCAGCAACCGATCCACGCCGGCGGTGACCTGCGGCATCACCGTCGACGCGACCGCCGGAGTCTTCAACGAAGCCGAACGAGTCTCCATCCGCATCAGAAAGCCGGAAGCGAATCGCTTCCGGTACCGTGCCCGCGACCGTGATGGCTATTTGGGTGTTGATGTTTCGCAGCACTGGCGTCGGCCGGATGTGCGGGATTCCGCCGTTAAAATGCGCGAATTTGAACGTCTGGGGCGTTTGTGCCGAAAAGCCGTGCGACATTGACGGTCCGTTGCGCTGAATTGATCTGAGACCCACTGGTTGCGACGACCCCGCGGTGTATGCTCCGCGCAGAGTCGGGAAGACGCTGGTGACAGCACTTCGGTAGCAACTTATTTGTATCGTCAATTCGGGAGTAGATTCACTTGCGCATACTAATCACAGGCGGCAACGGATACGTCGGCCGTGCATTGACGCGGCGGCTTTACGCCGATCATGACGTCGCCGTCCTCGACAGCATTCGGCAGGGGGCACTTCGATTTGACGAAGCGGAATTGAGCCGCTTCGCGCTGCACCGCGTCGACATTCGCGATTACCCGGCGGTGGAGAAGGCGGTCGGCGCTTTCGACCCGCAGGTGGTCATTCACCTGGCTGCGATCCACTTCATACCGGAATGCGAGAACCATCCGGACGAGGCGATCTCGATCAACACGCTGGGCACGGTCAACCTGCTGCGGGCACTTCGTCCGGGCACGCGGTTCGTGTTCGCCTCCACTGCGGCCGTGTACGCACCGGAGGACCGTCCTCACGACGAGAAGCTAAGCCCGGTCGGTCCGATGGACGTGTACGGCTACAGCAAGCTGCACGCCGAGAATTACATCCGTTACTGGTCGTCGATGAAGCCGATCGATGCCCGCATCGTGCGGCTTTTCAACGTGGTCGGCCCGGGCGAAACGAACCCGCACCTGCTGCCGGCAATCCTGGCCCAGGTCATTCGCGGGACGCGAACGCTTAAGCTCGGCAATTGCGAACCCAAGCGCGACTACGTCCACGTCGAAGATGTCGCCGCCGGCTTTGCGGCGGTCGGGTTGACCGACCGGAAGCATGACGGGGTCGACATCGTGAACCTCGGCACCGGAATCGGTTATTCGGTGCGCGAAGTGGTCGCGGCGCTCAGCGACGTAATTGGAGAACCGTTGACGATTGAGACCGATCCGGGACGCGTTCGCGCGTCGGACCGTCCGTTCCTCGCGGCCGCCACCCGGCGTATCCACGAGCACTACGGGTGGTCGGCGGCAAAATCGCTGTCTGACACGCTCAAGGATCTCTGGGCGAACCCGGACATTCCCGCCGAACTCCTCGATCGGAGCTGATTTAAGTGAAGATCCTTTCAGTAATCGTCGCCCATCCGCTGCGCAAGGTCTCCGGAGCCACAAACGCGGGCCTGGAACTTAGCGCGGCCACCGCCGGGTTGGTTGACCTTGAGGTCGCCATCATGTGGGACAGCGCCGGCGTCGAGCAGGCGGGAAATCTGACCAAGCGCTATTTCGAATGCACAAACCGGCTTGGCTCGCTCGAGCGTTTTGCGCCCCGGTTTATCAAAGTGCCGCTTTACGACAGCGATATCCCGGCGATGATTCGCCGCGGGGCGTTCGACATCGTCCACCTGCACAATCTCATCCCCACCTTCGCCGCCGAGCGAATCGCCAATGCGTGTCGTCGTCATGGCGTGCCGTACGTGATCAGCACACACGGCTTCATCGAGCTTTCCCGCTACGCGGAGATTAACGGCTTCGGGCCGGTAAAATCTCTGCTCATCGACTTCGTACTGACCCGTCCGTTTCGCCGCATCGTCGCTGGCGCGGAGCGATTGTTCGCGCTCAGCGATTGCGAATTCGGCCTGCTTCACGACATGGGTGTCAAACAGTCGAAGATCGACGTGGTTACAAATGGTGTAAACGAGTTTTACCTTGACGCCCCGACGCCCCTGGAGACCGAGGACGTACGAAAACGCTTCGTCAGTCGCGAGGGCGTTCCGGTATTGCTGTTCATGGGTAGCCTGCACGCGTACAAGGGCGTTGGAACATTCCTCGCCTCGCTGAAGGGGATCAAAGGCCCCTTCCAGGCGATCGTCGCCGGACGATTCAAGGATCCGAATGAGCCCCAGATGCTCATGGACAAGGCCCAGGTTCCTGCGTCGATTCGTCAGCACATTCATTTCACAGGTGGTGTGACGAACGAGGAGTTGCGCGCTCTGTATCACCTGGCGCACCTCTTCGTTTACCCGACCGCCGGCGACACGTTGCCGCTGGTGGTGCTGGAAGCGATGGCATGCGGTTGTCCGGTCCTCTCAACGACGGTGGGCGGGATTCCGTTCGCGGTTCCTGCCGAATGCGGAATCCTGGTTCGTCCGAACGACTCTGCTGCGGTCGTCGAGGCTGCCAACTCGCTTCTAGCCGCCCCCGATCGACGGCAGGCGATGGGCATCGCGGGGCGGAAGCGCATTAAATCCGTATTCCGGTGGCATCTCTCAGCGCAATGTGCAGTCGAAGGCTATGAACGGGTCGTCGGCTGCGTAGCCGCAATTGCATGAGAATAGCACCACGCCGGGAGCACAAGATGTTCCGCCATCTCAACCGTGTAATCGGCCCGAGCTTGAAACCCCTTGTAACGCACGGGCGGCGCACTAGTATCTCGTGTACAAAGAACGCGATACCGGCGGGGACGAGCTGTATGAATCGAGGTCGGCTTAGTATCGGCTTGCCAGTCTACAACGGCGAAAAGTACCTCGAAGCCGCGGTCCGGTCCCTGCTTGCCCAAACGTACTCCGACTTTGAACTCATCATTTCAGACAACGCGTCAAGCGATCGTACCCAAGAGATCTGCCAGGACTTCGCGGCGAGCGACTCGCGCGTCCGATACTACCGTAACGAAAGAAACATTGGAGCGAATCCCAACTTTAACCGCGTGCTCGAACTCGCCACGGGGGAGTTCTTCAAATGGGCCGCGTACGACGACATCTGCCGCCCGCAATACCTTGAGAAATGCATCGAAGCGCTCGACGCGAATCCTTCGATCATCCTGTGTCACACCCGAACCGCAATCATCAATGAAGACGGCTGCCGCGTGGATACCAGCCCCGAGGGACTTGCGGCGATCGGCGTGCTCCCCAACGAGATTAGTGATCCGCCACGCAAGCTGGATGCGCCGACCCCGTACCAGCGATTTCGCGAAATCCTGCTTTACAGCAAGTGGTGTTTTGAAATCTTCGGCGTGATGCGTACCAGCGTCCTGCCCAGCCGACGCCCGCTCGAAGAGTATTACGGTACGGACAAGGTCTTCATGGCCATGCTGGCGCTCCGAGGCCGCATCTATGACGTTGACGAAGAGCTATTCTTGCGCAGGCATCATGCGGCACAGTCGAGTTACATCGAGTCGTCGGTACGTGCGAAGTGGGTCGGCTCTAGCGGACGCGAATCGATCGGCACGACACAACGAAAATGCCTGGGCGGATACCGCCACGCCATCCAGCAGGTCGAGATGAGCGCACCCCAGCGGTTGGCGTGTTACGGACTGCTGTTCCGATATGTGTTGCAGTTGCGTAAGTGGCCACGCGTCGTCGGCCTCGCCCGCCCGCGACACCTTCGCCTGTAAGCGTCGCCGCGCCAGGAAACTACGCAGCCAAAGTGTTCGAGCCGAAGCATCCGGACGCCATTCAGACCGGTGACGACATCCCCCCGGCGTTTAGGACGGTCCACGCAAGGTTCGGCCGAAAATCGGCGCATTCCGAAAAACTCCCCCAGAATGCCAAGGCCGATAAGGTACTGGTGGCCGGAATCATTGGCGTCCCTGCGTACTATACCTCTTACGATAATGACGACATCGGCGCGGCCTGGGCGCTAGCGACTATGCGGCACCGGTCCGAGGAGTTCAGCTTCGATATTGTAGGGGTCGATCGATCGCAATCTCACGTTCAGTGAGACCGGCTTCAGCGTCGCGTGTGGCATCAGAATGGATTTGAGCAGTGAGACCGACGCCTCATCCGGCAGCATGAGTCGTGCGTGGGTTGCGGCAGCAAGGTCATAGACGTCGCATGTCCAGCCGCCATACTCGCGCACGGTAACGGCGCGACGGCCGGCGACCGGAATGACGATCGTGTCCCCGATCGCGCGACCGCTTAGGGCATCGAGAATCGATCGTTGCTCCGCCTCTTTACTGTCCACCTGTCGAAATCGCACGTCAACCGGGTCATCTCGCTCGCGCAGCTCCGTTGAATAGGTCTTGATCGCCGGTTCAAGTGTCGGAAGTTTCTCGATCTTGTTTGACTCACCCAGCAGGTTCAGCGCCGGCGATTGCCTCAGCGGCGTGTGGTTCAGCCATAGCAGGAGCGAGCGATCGCCGACCGGGTCGAAGACGTTCCCGTTAAAACTGACCTTGTAGCCTGATGGATCGCGCCCTCGCGACCACTCACCGACGCTCGTGGCAATGGCAGCGTCGTCACGCCACGCCTTGATCCGATTGCCGCGGATCGTAACGTTCATGACCCGTCGAATCCTGTTCGCATCGTTCGCGCCGTCCTCTCTCAGTACATCGCGCAGCTCGATTCCGCGGCCGCAGTCGAAGATGTCATTATTCTCGACGACGACATCCATACTCTCCAGAACGCCAATGCCACTACCGACGTTGCTGTAGATCAGGTTATCCGCGATGCGCCCCGGCCCGGGGTTGCCTTCGGTCCAGATGCCGGAGCCGGCCCAGTATTGGTTCACCAGCCACCCCTTCTGCATCGCCTCGCCGGCGTGGTTTCCGAATATCGTGCAGCCGGTGACGCTGTAGTCGACATTGTTCCAGTCCATCCACCAGCCGCTACCGAAGTTGTCGTAGCTCACCAGACCAGCAACGCGAAGGCCGGTCGTCCAGAGGAACTTGCTCGCCCCCGTCGTGTCGCCGGGCGCATTGCCGATGCGATTGGACCGCCTGACGATCGAATCGACAATCGAAATGTTTTTACCGAAGCCGCCGGTCATTCCGTTGTTCCCGCTATCTTCGACCACGGTCCGCGCGATCGTAATGTCGTCGCCGCGGGCGACGATTCCGTCATACATCGCCCACCGGACGCGGCAGTCTTCGATTCGCCATCCGGTGCCAGCGGCGATCGCGACGCCTTGGGCATTCTCGAACATCATGCCGCGGACCGTGATGTACTCCGCGCCGGACCAAAGCTCATGGTTAGCGGCCTGACGGTCGCGGTCGCCGAACAGGATGGGCGACTCGTCCCGCGTGTACGATTCGACTTGCGGCCCGCCGATGACGCGGACCGTTCCCGGGAATGCCGCCTGAAACACGATCGGCTGCGCCCGCGTCCCGGAGAAAACGATCTCGATGTCTTTCTCCCGATACTCCCCCGGCAGCACCGTCACGACATCGCCAGCGCGCGCGATCGCCGCGGCGCGCTTGATCGTCTTCAGCGGCTGGGCCTTAAGTCCGATCCCGCCGTCGGTCGCAGAGGCGTGAGTTGGATCGACCCAGATGACTCTTGCAGCGGAGTGCCCGGCAAGAGCGGACAGCAGCATCGCCAGCGCCGCCGCTACACGTACCGTTTTAGCTTCAGGAATTTTCGCTCGAACAGATGAAAGCATGGAACCGCCAGGCAAAGAGTTAGCGCGAAGCCGAGAACAACATTCCAAATCAAGGCAGCGCCGTACCCCTCTATTTGAAGGTCTCGAAACATCCGTGAGTGGTTTAGGAAGCCATCGACCGGCTGATTGAAGACGTACAGGCCGTAGCTGTACGTTCCCATGAAGCGCAGCCATCCACGGTTGAATACGCTAAACAGGAACGTATTCTCGCGTGTTACTTGAAGGACCAGCGCGCCGAATGCCAGGACGAGCAGCGTGAATCCGAACGTGTATACGGCGACGTGCGAGTTGCTCATTCCGTTCGTCAAAATTGCGAGCAGAACCACCCCACCGGCCGCCGCGATGCCGATGCGCTTGAAGACCCCGGCGTACGCCTCCCAGCCGCCGGGTTGACGCATCATCAATGCGATCAGTGCTCCGTACGCCAGACCGTCCATGCGGCACGGCGTGAATACGTAAACGCTGATCCAGTTGAAGCCGGCCGCGGTCATCGCAACCCGGATCGCCAGTGCCCCGACAACGCAGCCGATGCAGGCATAGAACAGTGAACGCGGGTTCAGGTAATACACCACGAACGGCCAGATCAGATAGAACTGCTCTTCGACGGCGAGCGACCAGAAATGGCTCAGCTTGCCGAATCGCCATTCCCCCGAACGCGCTATCGGAATGTTCGCCGAGTAGAACCAGAGCCAGAGCTGGCCGGCGTCCACCGCCATAAAATTGATCGGCTTCACACTTCCCAGGACGAGCAACACAACGATCAAAATCGCGTACTGGAGCGGGAAAATTCTCAGCGCCCGTCGCCAGAAGAACCTGGCAAAATATCGCTGCTCCTGCCGGGTGTCGCAGAGGATGCCCGTGATGAGAAAGCCGGAAAGCACGAAAAACAGATCGACACCGCACCAACTCGCCGATCGAATCACCTCGAAGATACTCCACCAACCGGTGGCGACCCGGTCTTCGGGAATAAAGTGATGCAACATCACGAGGATGATCGCGAACCCGCGCACCCCATCGAGCCCCGGCATATGCCTGGCCATCGTCTCCCTCACGGGAGCCGCTACTTCGGCGCGGGCATCCCGCTGAAGGAGTGGAAGCGTGGACTGGACGTCTTGAACAATCATTCTCTGGTGCCTTCGGTTCACAGCATCTGAAGCAACGCCGCCAGCCATCGATCCGCCATCTTGGCTTCCCCAAGTGCGTTGGGGTGCGTGCCATCATACGTATCGACAGTGGGACTGAACCCGGTCGCCTGATCAACCAGTCGTATCGGCGACATCGCAGTATTCTTCTGCGCCGAGAGCTTTGCGATACGGCCGTTGAGGTTGGTCGTTTGCGACGCCGTGATCGTGCTGGGGATGATCTGCGCCAAGGCGATCCTAATGTTCGGATTAACGCTACGCAGGGCGTCGATGATCTGTCCGATCTCCGTTGTAGTGCCCGCGTTGGACTGGCCCTGGAAGATGTCATTTGTCCCCAGGTGGATCATCGCGATATCGGGCCTGTAGGTCTGGGCCCATGAACCGATCTGAGCGAGGATCTCATCGGCACGCCAGCCGGAGTGGCCTTCGTGGTTCTGGTCGAAGTCGAAGTTCGCCGGATCGGTCATGCCCCCGAGTGCGTAGTGAGCCGTCTGGCTTCCGACGAAATCGACCGCAATCCCGCTCGCTTCAAGACGCTTAAACAGCAGGTATCGATAGCCGGCATAGCCCCCCGGGGCCTGGGTGATCGAATCACCGATTGCCATGACACGGGTGAGCGCAGTCCGACTGAAACGCACCCAGTCGAGCGTGGCGATCGATGAGCCATTCTTCGCGACGATGTAGATATCGCGCACGCCGGACGCACCAGTCAATGACGTGCGTTGTAACACGTACGGGGCGCCCGCAACACCGGTTGTCTGAAGCACCAGCGTACCGGCGAGCGCGCCGGTCGGGCTGTCGAGTCGCACTTCGAAGCTACCGCCCACTTGCGATTTCAGGACCGACACGTACGCCTCGAATGTGGGCGTGCTTGCACCGAGATCGACGCCGGAGAACCTGAGATAGTCGTTGGTGCCCAAAGACGTTACGGCCGATCCGACGACCGTCGCGCCGGAGAGGGTCGCGGTCTCAGCCTCGTAGAGAGTTTTCGTGCCGACTGCGGCGGTCACCGCGGCAAGCGGCGTGCTCCCCGCTGACGTATTCCCGGACGCATCCTTCGCCCGAACAACGTACGAGTAACTGGTCGAAGCACTCAGCCCGACATCACGCAAGCTCGTGCCCGTCGTCGAGCCGAGGAGCAGACCGTTGCGGTAGACCTCGTACTCGGTAACGCCGATGTCGTCGGTCGACCGCGCCCACGACATGAGGACGCTGTCGTCCGTCTTGACCGTGGCGGCGGGATACTGCGGGACCGTCGGTGCGGCGGTGTCGGCGTACTCACTGGTCAGTCGGTTCGTCGGGATGATTGCGTCGCTTGATGAACCCGGCAGTCGCCATCCCAGGGCGATCTCGGCGCTGTTCGTCCCCGAGAAGTAATCCAGTCTGACCTTGTAACTCTGTCCCGCCTGAAGCGTGATCGGTGATGCCGCGTCACGCCGGGGCATGTGGGTGGTCCAGACATCAATGACAAGGTTGTCGTTGATCCACAGCCGGGCACCGTCACACGACCAGGTCCAGAATGTGTACGAACCCGTCGTCGGAGCCTCCACCATGCCCGTCCAGCGC
>JBBQQZ010000091.1:0-11439 GCA_038215325.1 Tepidisphaerales bacterium
GTGGACGGTCGCGAACGCCAGCGGAACGAGCCAGAAGCCGCCGGCGTCGTATTCGCCGACCTCGTGCAGGCGGAAATCATTGGGGCTGGCGATCGACCGCCAGAGGTAGTCGCGCCAGAAAAGCTCTTCCATCACCGGCACCAGCAGCGAAGCGCCCGCCCATCGCATGGCGACGAACGCCCACATCAGCGATGTAGAATCGAAAAATTCGTACGGACGGAACGCGGCGGACTTCACTTCGGCGGCGCCGCTGAACGACATCCGAGTCCAGTAAAAGAAGTCGTGCGACATGAACAGTTTCTCCATGCCGATCCACTGCACCACCCCTATCACGCCGAACAGCACGCCCCAGCCCAGGTGCGTCCAGCGGATGCGCGTGAAGTATCGCCAGCAAAACCACAACACGCCCGCCACGACGAACGTCTTGAGAACATAGCTGACCGGATAAATCTCCGGCCACTGCCCGCCCGCAAAGGTGAACACCATGAACACGGCAAATGGCAGGATGTAGGCTAAGTCGGGTCGAAGCTTCATACGGGTTCACCAATTCAAGAAGAAGCGTGAGCCGCAGATGGACGCAGATAAACGCAGATGTAGACGGAAGACATTTAGCCACGAATGCCACGAATAGGACACGAATGAGAGGCATTTCGATATGTGTTTCATTCGTGTGATTCGTAGCTGACTGGTCTGCGCTTTCTCATCGGAATCGATCTGCGTCCATCTGCGGCTACCAGCGCATTTGTGTTTCATTCGTATCGATTCGTGAAGATTCGTGGTGAACTAGATTTCCGAGAACAGCGCAAAACTTGCCGTGTGTCCGTGGATGAAATTTTTCCCGCCCACCGGACCGAGTTCGCCGGCGGCGAAGAAGCCGGCGAGGGGGGTGTTGGGCATCAGATTGTTCGCGGCCCCGGCGTCGTGGTGCGGCTGCGAGAACAGCCGCGTCCCGCGGCCGTTACAACTGAACAGCAGCGCGCCGGCGGGTTGCTTGGTCTGACGCGTCGCGAGAATCATGTTCAAATCCTCGTGGGCGGTGTTGGCGTCGCGGATATGGAACTGCACCGTCTGCCCGACGCGGACGCGATCCCCGACGCCAATCGCCTTGGCCTCATCGTTTACGCCGATGATGCTCCGGACGACGAAATCGCCGCGAACCAGCGTCTCCTTGTATTCGCTCATCGCGCGCCCGATCAGCAGGCCGTGCGAGAGGAGTTGTTTTTCGTCCTCGGCGAGGCTGTTGACCAGTTCCTCCAGCACCTCCAGCGCCGGTCGTCCGCCGAGCTGTTCGATGACGTTTCCTTGTCCCTTGGTCACGACATACGGCCGCGCGATTGGGCGGCAGCCCTGGCTCACCACCGCTTCCACGTTGATCGGCCCGCTGAGCGAAATGCCGACCATGCCTTCATCGAACCGGGCGTCGTCAAACAGCAGCACGTTCTGTCCTGCCTGCTTCGCGCCCGACGCCATCCCGCCGATGAGCGGCACGCCGGGCGGGTGGTCGTCGAACTTCTGAAGCACCGCTTGGATCGGCGTTGTCCACGGATCGCCGATCGCGAGCACGGCGCGGGTGTCGGGCACGATCGAGAAGTGGTCGGTGAAACTTTCTGCATCGACCATCGCCGCCTGCCACTGGTTCTTGCTCAGATGAAACGCCTGCGCCCGCACGCCTGGCATCCTGCCGACCAGCACCGACAACGCCGGGCCTTTCTCGATCTCCTGCTTTCCCGAGATCACGCCGTCGCAACTGCCTCCGATCAGGCAGGGGATGTCGAACTCGTCGATCAGCGTTTGCGCGATCGAGTCGGCGTCGCCGGAGAAGTGGCCGGAGTAAAGCACGACAGCCATATCGAACCGCGGGCCCGAGGGGTGCAGGCGTTCGATCACGTCATGAACCGCCTCTTCCGGGTCGGCGGCGATGCTGAGTGCGTCGGCGAACTTCATCGCTCCGCATTGTTGCGTCGACCGGCCGCAACGCAAGCCGCGATCTTCTCTGATAGCACCCGTTTCACCTCCTCCATCGGCGGGGTCGTATCGCCTTTGATCATCTGCACGGACGTGACGGGCCTTCCCGCGAGCCCGCAGGGCACGATCAAGTTAAACCAGGCAAGATCGGTCGTGACGTTCAGCGCGATCCCGTGCATCGAAACACCCCGTTTGATTCGCACGCCCAAAGCACAAATTTTTGCCGCGGGCTGAGTTGCGCGGGCCGCGCGGGTCCACACGCCGATCGCGCCCGGTTCCAGAAACGCGTCGATCCCGAACTCCTTCAGTGTCGCGATCGCCGATTCCTCCAGCGCCTTCACATACGCCCCCACGCTGAACCCATGATCCGCCAGCCGTACGATCGGATACGCCACCAACTGCCCCGGCCCATGAAACGTGATATCCCCGCCACGGTCGGATTCGACCAGGTCCACGCCCATCTGCTTCAACTGTTCCCGCGACGCCACCAAATGCTTCGCACTATCCTCCGCACGCCTGCCAAACGTGATCACCGGCGTATGCTCGACCAGTAAGATCGCCTCCTGGGCACCGTCCAGCACCTCGGCATGGATGCGCTCCTGCTCAGTCCAGGCGGTGGAGTAGTCGAGGATTGAAAGATCGATGACACGCATGGTGGGTATGGTATGATCCGTTTGTCGCATGGGAAGGAACAAGAAGCGATCGTCGCGGGGTGGACGTGGTCGGTTGAAGACCGCGGGTGACGCGCTGGATCAGTTGCTCAGTATTGAGCACGCACAAAAGTTGCGACGAAAAAAGAAGACGACCCAGATCATTGACAGTACGATCAAAAGCAGGCAACGTTTGATGAACCTGCTGGACATTGTCCGGGACACCAATGAAATCGAAGAAGAAATCAACTGACCCGATTTACAAATCGCGCTTCGATGCCGCCATCACTCTGTACCGCACGGGGAGGGTGGCCCAGTCCGTCGAGGCGCTGAAGCTGGTGGCGATCGACTATCCCAACTCGCCGGCCGTCCATGGATATCTTGGCCTGGTGCTGATGAAGGTCGGGCAACCGGAACTGGCGGCAAGGCATTTTGAGGTGGCAACACACCTGTCTCCCACAAACGAAACCGCGTCGCTCGGCCTGTTCCACGCGCTACTGGAAACGGGAGAAAAGAAGCTCGCGATTGTCGAACTCAAGCGATTCCAGTCCGTCTCCCACTCCGACGACTACGATGCCATCGCCGCCGACATGGGCATTCGCATTCCGGTCGCCGCCTGATCATCCAACCGGCACTAATATCTGCGCACTGCGCGCCGGCACATAAATCTGCACGCTCTGCTCCCGACCGTCCCAGGGTTGTTTCTGCACGACGTACGTTTGCTCCTCCGCACACAGTCCCGGGCCTTCGAAGCGTCTGCTGTCGGTATTCAGCAGCACGCGATAGTCCTTCAGATCCGGCACGGGAATGCGCCAGTCGCTGTAGCTGTTGTGCGGGTGGAAGTTGAAGATGAACACCAGCGGCCCGCGACGATACACGAGCTGCTTGTTCGCTTCATGCACCAGCAATCGCTCGATAAATTTGTCCTCCAGCGTGTTGTACTTGTCGTCGACTTTCATCATCGCCCGGTCGAACTCCGCCAGGCCCTTGTAGCGAAGCTGGTCGTTGTCGGCCAGGCTCCATTGGCGACGGCAGTAGTGGTAGCTGTAGCCGTTGCCTTCGCGGGGGAAATCGATCCACTCCGGGTGCCCGAACTCGTTGCCCATGAAATTCAGATACGCTTCGCCCGCCAGGCTGAACGTCAGCAGGCGGATCATCTTGTGCAGCGCGATCCCGCGATCCACCACCACACTCTGCTTGTCCTTGCTCATGTTCCAGTACATTTCCTGGTCCATTAGTTGGAACGCGATCGTCTTGTCGCCCACCAGCGCCTGGTCGTGGCTTTCGGCGTAGCCGACGTGCTTTTCCGCGTGCCTGCGGTTCAGCAGCGTCTGGAAAATGTCGCTGAGAATCCAGTCGTCGTCCTTCTTTTCCTTTAGCAGCTTGATCCAGTAATCGGGCACGCCCATCGCCAGCCGATAGTCGAACCCCACCCCGCCCTCCGCCGCCGGCCGCGCCATGCCCACCATGCCGCTCACGTCCTCGGCGATCGTGATCGTCTCGGGCGCGATCGTGTGGATCAGGTCGTTCGCCAACTGCAAATAACACACCGCATCTCCATCCACATTGCTGCCGAAGTAATCGTCATAGCTGCTGAACGCTTTGCCCAGCCCGTGATCCAGGTACAGCATGCTCGTCACCCCGTCGAAGCGGTAGCCGTCGAACTGGAACTCGTCGATCCAGTACCGGCAATTGCTCAGCAGGAATCGCAGCACTTCGTACTTGCTGTAATCGAAACACATCGAATCCCACGCCGTATGCTGCCCGCGCGGGCCGCCGTGGAAATACTGGAAATCGGTTCCGTCGAAGAGGTTCAACCCTTCGTGCGTGTTCTTCACCGCGTGCGAATGCACCAGGTCCATGATCACCTTGATGCCGTACCCGTGCGCGGTGTCGATCAAATACTTCAAATCCTCCGGCGTTCCGAACCGCGAACTGGGCGCGAAAAAGTTACTGACGTGATACCCGAACGACCCGTAATACGGATGCTCCTGCACCGCCATCAACTGCACCGCGTTGTACCCGCCTCGCACGATGCGTGGCAGCACATTGTCGGCAAACTCGCGATACGTCCCCACGCGTCCTTCCTCTTGCGCCATGCCGGTATGCGATTCATAAATCCTCAGCCCGCCGCTCAGCGGTGGGGTCTTGTTCTTGAACGCGTACGGCGTCGGCGGGTTCCAGTACTGTCCGACGAAGTTAATGCTCTGCGGCTCCTGAATCACCCGCCGGATGTACGCCGGCAACCGGTCCATCGTCGATCCGTCCGCCAGCACCACATGCACCTTCAACTTCGATGCGTGCGTCAGTTTGTCGGCGAACTTTTCGTCCGGCAAAAACAGCGACCACACGCCGAACTCATCTCGCACCAGCGGGTGCCCGTACCGGTCCCACCCGTTGAAGTCCCCGATCAGCCGCAACTGAAGCGCCGCCGGTGCCCACTCGCGATACCACACGCCGGGCTTGCCGTGATACTCGCCACGGTTCAGCCCGAAGTACTGGTGACCGCGCGACACGTCCCCGGTCAGCCCGCCGGTCGCCTGGAACGACTTGAGAACCTTCTCGTACCACGCAAATCTCCCGCGCAGCTTCGCCGCATGCGGCTCCAGCCACGGATCGTGGGCAATCAGACCAGTGCCGTCGCTTCGGGCGGGGGGTGGCGTTGTCATAAACCTATCCTACGCGCCCCGACGCATCGTCGCACGCCCGAGCCCGAAGCTCGATATTTTGCGCGCGTGCTACATTTGCTACATGCTTATAAAATCAGGGCCATTGGCCGCATAAGCACTTACGCTCCGGCGCGCTGCGCAAACGATGTAGCATGCTACATTCGAAGTGCTTCAGTTTCTTCACTTGCCAATGAACTCGTCCACGCACGCCAGCCGCGCGCGGACCCTCCATATAGACCCGGCGCGCGGCGCGTTTGTCATCACAAATGCGCAGCGCGCCGGGAAAAAAATCTCACAATTTCTGAAAATCGTTTCCGCGTCGATTTCGCCGCGCACGCTGTGAGCGTTTTCTCCGGGCGCGATCTGCGATCACTCCGTGCGCCGCTGAATCGGAGGCGTTATGACCGCGCCAGCATATTCCCGATCGAATCATTGATCTGAGTGTTTTTGGATAGGATTTTAGAGGGTCGTTATAAATATTTGCGAACCCGATCCCCTGTTCGAGCGTCAAAAGGATTGTTTCGCTTGTGGCATGGGCGGGATGGCAGATAGAGTGTGTCGTATGGACTGAAGCCGCGGGCGGAAGCCCGAGCGTTTTCAGCAGCATCGAAGACAGGACGCACGGGTTCACACACCCTTGGCTACAGATAAATAGCGATCTGAAAAGGAGCCGGGAGCGAGTAGTCAGTAGTCAGAAGCCAGAAGCCAGAAGCCAGAAGATGCGAAGCAAGCCTGCATTTCCTCCTGGCTCCTGGCTCCTAGCTCCTTTTGGTTTTTAGTTCGTTACTGAATGGCGGGAACAACATGAGCCGTATCGATTCACACATCGCCAAGATCCGCAACAAGCTCGCGATGGCAGAGTTTGTGCATTGCTGGGCGCAGGCGCTGCTGGTGGGGGCGCTGCTGGTGCTGGCGTATGTGGTGCTGCGTCAGTTTACGCTACTGAAGTTGCCGGGGGAGTGGATATGGTTGTCCGCGCTGGGCGCGGCCACGCTGCTGTACGGCGCGATCCTGGCGATCGCGCGCCGGCCGGGCGAGCTGCTGACTGCCGTCGCGATCGATGACCGGCTCGGATTGCAGGAAAAATTCTCCACCGCATTGCACGCCCGGCGTCGCAATGATCCGTTCAGCCAGGCGGCGGTGCTCGACGCGGAGCAGACCGCGACCAGCGTCAACCTGCACCAGAAATTCCCGATCAAGTTCCCAAACGCCTTCGGCCAGGCTTTGGTGATCGCGCTCGTCGGCGCGGGGCTATTGGCGTTTGTCGAGCCGCGAAACCTGTTCGCTTCTGAAACGCCCAAGCCGCCGATCAAGAAGCCCGAGGACAACAAGGCCAACGAGCAGGCGAAGGAAACGATCAAGCGCACGCTGGCCGCGATAGACCTGGCGCCCAAGGCGGCGGCGGAGAAGGAATCGATCCAGCTCGCCAAGGCCGAGCTGCGCGAACTCGCCAAAGCGCCGAACATCGACCCCAATTCCGCCAACCGCAAGGCGCTCAGCGCGTTGCAAGACCTTCAGACCGCGATCAAGGAGCAGGTCGAGAAGACGCAGAAGTTCGCCGAGGCGAAGAACCAGGAGCGGATGCTCGAAAAGATGGACCCCGGCGACGACGCCAAAGGCCCGGTCGCCGATGCGCAGCGAGAAATCGCCAAGGGCAATCTCGGCGGGGCGATGGAGAAGCTGGACGAGGTCGTGAAAAAGTTCGACCAGATGGACGAGAAGAAGCAGCAAGAGGCAGCCGAGCAGATGCAGCAGATGGCCAAGCAGTTGCAGCAGGCCGCGAACAATCCGGAGCAACAGCAGCAGATGCAGCAGAAGTTGCAGCAGATGGGTATGAATCAGCAGCAGGCCCAGCAGGCGATGCAAGCGATGCAGCAGGCCGCCCAGGGCAATCCGCAGGCCCAGCAACAGCTTCAGCAGATGGCGCAACAAGCCATGCAGCAGATGAACAATGGCCAGGGCGCGACGCAGGCGCAGCAGCAGCAAATCCAGCAGATGATGCAGCAGTTGCAGGGCCAGGCGAACAACCAGGCCCAGGCCCAGCAGATGCAGCAGGCGGCGCAGGCGATGGCGCAGGCGATGCAGCAGGCGGCGCAACAACAGGCCCAAGGCCAACAGGGACAGCAGGGCCAGCAAGGTCAGCAGGCGCAGCAAGGCCAGAACGCCGGCCAACAACCCGGTCAGCAGCCCGGCGGACAAACGCCGCAGCAGCAGATGGCGCAGGCCGCCCAGCAGATGCAGCAGCAGATGCAGAACATGCAGGCGATCGCGCAGGACGCCCAGCAAGTGCAGGCCGCCCAGCAGGCGGCGCAGCAAGCCCAGCAACTCGCCCAGGCGAACGCCGGCGGGCAAGGACAGGGACAAGGCCAGGGCAACGAACCCGGCCAAGGTCAACAGCCCGGCCAAGGCGACCAGGGCGGCGACCCCAACGGCCAAGGCCCCGGCGGCGGCGGGCCCGGGCAGGGGCAGGGCGCGCCCATGGACATCGCCGAATCGCCTTTCACGATCAAGCAGGAAGTCAGCAAGTCGAAGGACATCGAAAAAGGCAAAGTCATCGCCGCGACGTTCGTGAAAGCCGATGCGTTGAAAGGCGAATCAAAAGCGACGATGAAGGAAGTGGCAGAAAGCGCGGTGAAGGACTCCACCGACGAAGTCGACTCCGAACGCGTCGGCCGCCAGGCGCAGAAGGTCGTCAAGGATTATTTCGGGTCGCTGGGAAACGAAGAGAAGAAGTAGCCGCAGATGGACGCAGATGAACGCAGATAAAACAAAGGTATAAATCTCTTCAGGACGAACACGGGAGGCCTCTGACTAACCCGGTGATCTGCAACAGAATGTCATGGGGAGGTACTCCGAAGCATCTACTCGATAGCATCTACTCGATCATGCAATTGGTCAGCGTTCTCGCTGCCGACAAGATCCTTCGGAGTACCTCAGGATGACAATTCACGCAGCATCCGACGTTGTTCAGAGGTCTCATGGGTTGAAAATTCGTGCCACAGCGATTAGCGGGATTACACCATGATTTCATTTCTTCATCTGCATTCATCTGCGTTCATCTGCGGGTTCCTCCTCCTCCTCCTCTTCTGCACCGCAGCGTTCGCCGACGTCACGCTCTACACGAGTGTGGATGAGCCGTACGCCCGGCCGATCATCGAGAAGTTTACGAAGCAGACGGGGATCAAGGTGAAGCTCGTCACCGACGCCGAGGCGATGAAGACGATCGGGCTGGTCGAGCGGCTGCGGGCCGAGAAGGATCGCCCGCGCTGCGACGTCTGGTGGGGCAACGAACCATTCCACACCGCCAACCTCGCGGAAGAGGGGCTGTTCGAGCCGTACGAATCGACGAGCGCGAAAGACGTGCGCGATCTGTTCCGGGACAAGCAGAATCGCTGGACGGGCAACGGCTTTCGCGCCCGCGTGATCGCGAAGCGGCAGCCGGACGCGAACAGCCAAACGCTCCGGATCGACATCCTCGATGACCTGCTCCAGCCCGAACTGAAAGGCAAAATCGTCATGGGCAAACCCGCAGTCGGCACGATCGGCGGGCACGTCGCGGCGATCTACGCGCTGCGCGGCAAATCCGGCGGCGACGCGTTCTTCAGAGGTCTCAAAGCCAACGACATCGTCCTCGTCGGCGGGAACAGTCCCGTGCCCCAGCAGATCGCCGCGGGCAACTTCGTCGCGGGCCTGACCGATAACGACGACGTCTCGGCCACCAAGGGCAACGTCACGATGGTCCTCCCCGGACAAGCCGACGGCATGATGGGCACGCTCGCGATCCCGACCACCGTCGCGCTCGTGAAACGCAACGACATCGATCCAGACTCCAAAAAACTGATCGACTACCTGCTCAGCGAATCCACCGAGAAGGCGTTGATCGACGCCAAGTTCGCCGGCTGGAGCGTGCGGGCGCCCGAGGCACAGTTCCGCGCGATGAAGATCGACTACCTCGAAGTCGCCAAGTCCATGCCCGCCGCCGTGCGCCGCGCTCAGGCGATCTTGGAAGGCCGCGAACCGGAGTGAGATTCATCCACGAATCTTCACGAATCGACACGAATGGAATACAAAGGCGTTGGTGGCCGCAGATGAACGCAGATGAACGCAGATGAGGACGGAAGAATCGCCTTGTCTTATCTGCGTTGATCGGCGTCCATCTGCGGCTCACTCTTTTTTGGATTCGTGTCGATTCGTGAAGATTCGTGGACCCATCTTCTCTCGCGTTCTCCTGTGGACACTGATCCTCGCGACCGCCGGCGTGCCGGTGGGGTGGGCGGGGTGGGTGGTGGTCGCGGAACCGCGCACGTTGCTGGCGGGGGTGTGGGATGCGCGGATGATGGGGCTGTTCGGGTGGACGACGGTGTACTCGCTTCTCGCTGCGATCGGCGCGGTCGCGCTGGGTTTTCCGATCGCGGTGGCAATGGGGCGGTCGACTTCGCTGGCGTCGCGTGCGTTGTGGGCGGTCGTGCCGTTGCCGCTTCTCTTGCCGTCGATGGTGACGGGGTACGGGTGGCAGCAGGTGCTGGCGGTGCTGGGCCTGCATCCGATGCCGCAATCGCCCGCCGATATCGCGCGGTGCGTCGCGATCCTGGCGATCTGGCTGTTCCCGATCTCCGCGATCGCGATCGCGATGTCGCTGCGGCGTATCGACGCCTCGCTGCTGGAACAATCGACACTCGACGGCGTACTGTTCCGCACCATCCTCCGGCGTTCCGTCGCGCCGGCGACGGTGTCGGTGGCGGTGGGGGTGGTGCTGGCGATGCAGGAGTTTGCGATTTTCGAGCCCACCGGCATCAGCGTGATGGCGACGGAGATCCGCATGATCTTCGAGACAGGCACGCTTTCGTCGTCGCAGAACCCGATCGCGTCGCTGGTGGGCGGGGTGGGCGTCGCCAGCGCCTCCGACCTGCCCGGCCGCGCGGCGCTGGCGCTGGCGGCGGGGGTGCCGGTGATCGCGCTGACGACCCTCCTCACCCTCGTCGCGCTGGTCCTGCTCAAACGCGCCCGACTCGACGAATCGATCGAACTCACGCCCCCGGCCACTCGCTTGCGCGCCGGGCACGCGTGGACGTTCGTCGCATGGACGATCGTGCTGGTCGCGATCGCCACGCCGATGCTCGCGATGCTCTTGTCGCTGGACCGCGGTTTCAGGCCAGCGGGGATTGTCGTCGAACTGTGGCCGCAGTTGTGGTGGTCGGTCGTGATCGCAAGTGCGACCGGCGTGATTGGCGTGATCCTCGCCTGTCTCGCTTCGGTCGCGCCGCCGCGATACACCATCGCGCTGGCGCTGGCGAGCTTCCTGCTCGGCGGGCAGTTCACCGCGATCGCGCTGCTGCAAATCTTTTCAACGTCCGACCTCGGCGTGCAGATCCTCGATTGGAACATCCCGGTCGTGCTCGCGCACGTCTCGCGCTTCGCATGGATCGCGCTGCTCGCGGGGGCAAGCCTGCACGGCGGGGCGTGGCGCGCGTATCGGGATATGGCCGGTGTCGATGGCGCTAGCGGGGTGCAGGTGCTGCGCGATGTAATCATCGGCATGGGCTGGCCGGTGCTGCTACTGGCGGGGCTGCTGATGTTTTCGCTCAGCCTCGTCGAAGTCCCCGCCACCGCGCTGCTCGTCCCGCCTTCACTCATTCCGCTGATGCTGAGCTGGGTCCACACGCAACAGTACGGGCCGATGATGGAAGCGTCGTTGATGCTCTGTGGTATCGTGCTGGTCCTGGGCTGGAGCGCGATCGTTTGCGTTGTGCTCATGAAGAAGAGATTGGCCGCAGAGTCGCAGAGGCGCAGAGGCGCAGAGAATGATTGAAGAGATAGAAGACTGTAGGGTTCGCCTTGCGAACCGTCCGTATTGGTTCGCACGGCGAACCCTACAACACGCCATTGTCTTCTCGCTGTGCCTCTGTGTCTCTGTGGCCAATTTTTCATGCGGTGAAGTCGATCAGCCTGAAGCCATCTGGGGCCGCTCAGGTCGCGGGCCCGGCGAGATGATTTATCCGCGCGCGATCGCTCGCGCGCCCGATGGCACGTTCTATGTCATCGATCGCGTCGCACACGTGCAGCGTTTCGACACCGACGGCAAGCCGCTCAACGGCTGGTTCATGGCGGAGTGGTCTCAGGGGAAGCCGGTGGGATTGACGGTCGATCGCGAGGGC
>JBBQQZ010000092.1:0-11405 GCA_038215325.1 Tepidisphaerales bacterium
CTTCGATGGTGAATGTGGTGGTGACGAACAAGATGGCTCCTGTGACGGGACGAATCGATTCAGTGTAGGGACGTCCCGAACAGGATACCGGTTCCGCCAGCCCGGTCCATCCGTGTGCCGTGGGACTCCACGACATTCCCCGGCGCAAACCGGCGCTCCTCCCGACTTTCGCCGCGCCAGGACGCACGTCGGCTCATCGAGATTCGCAAGCCCCCACCGCAGCGCAGGATGAGATCCCGCCGTACCCACACGCAGTTGAACTGGACTCCACCGTTATGCAGTCACTGATTGAAGGTGTGGCGCGAAAGCGGACTTGAACTTCAGCAAGTGTTCGATCATCCATCTGTGGATTGCGGAGCATTCCTCGCTACTACCCATAATCGATCCTTCGCGGTAGAGCGCCACGCGACACGCTCGCCTAGATTCGAGCCGTTCCCAACTCAGTTGCGCTCCAACAGCGTTCTCGATTGCGGAGCGCTGTTGAAGCAACTGATCGAAGATGCTCTTGTTCAAGGTTACGTCGTCTCGATCGATGTAAAGTTGAACACTGGGACCCTGCTGCGCGAACGCTCCACTGTACAAAATGCCACTTGTCCCGGATGAGAAAGAGTACCAGTTCTGGGGCTGACCAACTTTCGCGTTGGTGAACTGATACGTGGTTCGTAGCTCGTCGATCAGTGCCTGAAAGAATGATCGGTACTTCTCACTCCTCTCACTTGTTGCACCCACGCTTGGGCTCTTGTTCGTTTTCTGCCAGTCATTTGGAAATACTACAGGATTGAAATTGAATGCTGGTCGAGAGCCGTCAATTTGGAAGACCTCTATAACAACGCCGAAAAACTCCGTTTTTTCATCAGTGTGAAGGTTGAGCCAATCCAAAGCTTGTCGATGTTCCTCGCGGATTTCGCGGCAGATCCAAATTACAACTGCTGCGTCAAATCCTGCGGCGTAGGTGATCAGTTTTCCCAGATGGTCGTGATCTGTCGCCTCAAGCTGATTCTCAATAATCGCGACCCGATCTTGGCCTACGTCGTGCGCCAATAGATCCAAGGAAAAACTTCCGACTGCGGCCTCGCGCGATCGCAGTTCAAGGTCGATCCCAAGGGCATTACCAAGCTGGTCAATATGCGATGCCAGCCACGGCGTGAAGTTGAGCCCTTCATGTGGCCAATGGAGTCTCGGGTCTAGGCGTTTGAGTGTTCCGAAGTCGGGAAAGGCCAATTGAGCTCCTATCTTTATTCTGTCCAAAAGGACTTTCTGTCCCTAAATCGTATCCACCTGGCTCGCCAGGTTCTTAAACGTCGTCGTCTTGTTGTCGAATGTCAGTTTGACCGTCCCCGTCGGGCCATTTCGTTGTTTGGCGATGATGATTTCGGCGATGTTGTCGGGGATGAAATCGGGTTCGGATTGGCGGTAGTAGTCTTCGCGGTGCAGGAGCATGATGACGTCGGCGTCCTGCTCGATGGAGCCGGATTCGCGGAGGTCGCTCATACGCGGGCGGTGGCCGTCGCGGCCTTCGCTGGCGCGATTCAACTGACTGAGTGCGAGAACCGGGACATTCAGTTCGCGGGCGACGGCCTTGATGCCGCGGGAGATTTCGGAGATCTGCTGCTGGCGGCTTTCGACGCCGGGGTTATCCATGAGCTGCATGTAGTCGATCATGATGGCCTTGACGTCGTGCTGCTGCTTCAGCCGGCGGCACTTGGCGCGCAGTTCCAGGATCGTCAGGCCGGGCGCATCATCCACCCAGATCGGCATCTTGTGCATCTCATTGACCATCTGCGCCAACTTGCGGAACTCGTTTGGCGTCAGCAGTCCCTTACGCACGCGCTGCGCGTCGATCTGGGCCCGCGAACACATCATACGCTGGGCCAACTGCTGCTTGGACATTTCCAACGAAAACACCGCGCACGGCTGATTGGCGGCGGCGATCGCGTCCATGACGTTCATCGCGAATGCGGTGTTGTGCGTGACGATGTAATCGTCGGTAACGTAAAGCCGCGAAGGGTGGCTGACGGAAATGCACTGCGTCTCAGTAAATCGAGTGGGCGTGATCGCCTGGATGTTCAGCCGGCGCTGGCGCTTGCGCGGCTTGAGCGCTAGTCGTTCGAGCTTGGCGCTGAGGAGATCGAGCGATGTGGCGTCGGGGAACTGGATGTTGCAGACGTAGGACATCTGCCCTTGCCGCTTCTCGCCTTTGTAGGTGTAAGCGGATTGCTTGGGGAAGAACGACGCGCACCCGCCGAGCGAGCGGACGAGCTCGACGACGTCTTTGGCGAGTTGCGGGCTGACGGTGGCGAAGCGGATGACGCCGAAGGTTTCGACCCAGCCGTCGGTATCGAGCAGCCCGGCAAGCAGACGCAGGCGCGACCCGCGCTGGGCGGTCAGATAGCAGCCGGGGATGAACTTGCTCGCGGCGGTGACGTCCCAGAGGCCGAGTTGCTTGAGTTCGGCGGCGACGGGGTTGGCGGTGACGCCCTGGACGCCTTTCTTCTTCGCGCCCGACTTCTGGACGATGCGGTAGTCGTAGTTGCCGGCGTGGGTGATGGTCATCCCCGCACCGACCGCGATCTGCACGCGCTCGAGCACTTGCGGCTCTGCCGTCGAGAATCGGAGCGAGGATCCGCCGAGCGAACCATCGCCGAGGAGGGCGCCGAGGAGCCACGGATCGATTGGCAGGGCGTCAGCGGAGCCGAATTCGCCGGAGATCGTCTCGATCCAGAGACGGTTGCGGTAACGCTTGCGTGTCAGCATCTCCATGACGCGCGCGGTGGAGAGCACGCGCGGCGATTCCCATTGGCGGAAGTGGACGCGCCACAGGTGCTCGGCGCAGCACTCGGTGGATCGGCCATCGGCGAAGGTGAGGCGGTAGACCTGGCGTTGGCCTTGCGGGTAGATGCCGGTGACGTAGGACGGTTGGCCGTCGACGGAGGCGAGGGCGTCGCCGACGCGGAGATCGCCCATCGGACGGAAGCCCGTGGCGGTGAGGACTTTGGCATCGAGCGGCTGGGCTTTGCCCATTGAGGGCCGCGCCGCGACGATGACCATTTCGCCGCCTTGGAGGCCGTTGAGCATGTCGTCGAGTTCGTAGAAGCCCGTGGGCAGGCCCTTGCGGCCGGAGCTTTCGAGCATCTCGTAGACCTGCATGGCGATGTCGCCCAGCTCGGTCATGCTGCCGGAAACCTTCTTGTCGGCGATATCGAACACGCGCTTCTCGGCACGATCGACGATGACGGCGACGCTGTCGTGCGGGGCGTAGGCGTCGCGGATGGCTTCGTTGCTGGCGCTGATGAGCTGGCGCAGCAGGAACTTGTCGCGGACGATCTCGGCGTAGTGCATCCCGTTGGCGGCGGACGGGACGGTGTTGAGGACTTCGGCGAGGTACGCGGTGCCGCCGATCTCTTCGAGCTGGCCGCGCTTGGAGAGTTCTTCACGCAGGATGACGGCGTCGATCGGGCGGTTCTGCTCGTACAGGCCAAGGATGATCGCGAAGAGGATTTGGTGATCGGCCAGGTAGAACGCGTCGCGCGGGACGACCGAGACGATCTGCCCGACCAAGTCCTTATCGAGCATCATCGAGGCGATCAAGCATTGCTCGGTCTCGATGGAGTGCGGCGGAAGCTTGTCGAATTGGGCGTCGGTCGAAGTCAGGCGAAGCGGTTCGGACATGAGGGTCACCATCCTTGGCGCGTGGCGCGTCCAGTAAACCAGAGAGTATACTGCGCGGCGGGAGTCAGTTCACAACCGCTTCGCTTGCGCAAGAGCTTCTCCACCGTTCGTACACGCGGGGAAGCACGAGGATGTGGATAAGTTCGTGAAAAACGTTAGCCACGAATGACACGAATGGACACGAATGTGCAGAAAAACGTCCTGCATTCAGTCGTGCCCATTCGTGAAGATTCGTGGCTAAATCTTCTTCGGGCTGTCCGGCGACCGCTTACTCGGCCGCAGGGGCGGCTTCGGGGGCGGGGGCGGCTTCGGCCTTGGCTTTGGCGTAGGCATCCATGGCGGCCTTGGAGTCGGCGTCCGGGGCGACCCAGACCTTGATGTCGGTCGCCAGATCGTCGGCGAACTTCACCTCGACGGTGTACTTCTCGATCTTGTCGAGCTTGCCCGGGAGGTTGATGTCCGACGCTTCGACCGTAAAGCCTTGCGCCTCGAGCGCGGTGGCGATATCGGTGGCGGTGACGGAGCCGAACAGGTGGCCTTGCTCGTTGGCGCGGCGTTCGAGAGCGACTTCGATGCCG
Source organism: Tepidisphaerales bacterium (assembly GCA_038215325.1). Lineage (GTDB taxonomy): Bacteria > Planctomycetota > Phycisphaerae > Tepidisphaerales > Tepidisphaeraceae > BPJO01. Next base: position 4,248 of record JBBQQZ010000092.1, read on the forward strand.
GCGAGCTTGGCGATGGTCGCTTCCTGCTTGGCGCGAAGTTCCTTCTCGATGCGTTCGATTTCCTTCTTGCGCTCTTCGACCTTCTTCAGGTTCGCCTTGGTCGGCTCGACGGCCAAACCCTTGGGGAGCAGGAAGTTGCGGGCGAAGCCTGGTTTGACTTCGACGACGTCGCCGACGCGGCCGACGTGACGCACGGATTCATTCAACAATACTTTGACGGTGCTGCTTTTCATGGTTGTCCTCGTTGTAAACAGTTAGCGGCCTGGTTCCGTCCACATCACGCGATGCGGATCGGCTGGCCGCAGCCATTTTTTGGGTAGTTGCCAGTTGGTAGTTGCAAGAAAGACGATGCATTTACTGGCAACTACCAACTGGTAACTGGCAACTTACTCTTACTAGAACGGAATATCATCCTCAGCGAACTGCGGACCCTGGTTTTCGTCGTAGGGGGCCTGCGGCTGGCCTTGCGGGGGAGCGGGACGCTGGGGCGCCGGTCCACGGGCTGCGGGGCGGGCCTGGGGGGCCTGGCTGGCGTCGTGTTCGCTTTCGCCGCCGGATTGTTGCGACCGTTGGCCACCTTCACCGGGGGCACCGAGGAACTGGAAGTTGTCGACGACCACGCTCATCTTCGAGCGTTTCCCGCCGCCGTTCTTGTCTTCCCATTGGTCGAGCTTGAGCCGGCCTTCGATGTAGACCTGCTTTCCCTTGGCCATGTACTGATTGAAGATCTCAGCACCTTTGGCGAAGGTGGCGCAGTCGACGAAGGTCGTTTCTTCACGCATCGCTCCGTCCGACCCCTTGAACTTCCGTCCCACCGCCAGCCCGAACTCGCACACGGCGGTCTGGTTGGGGAGGTACTTGAGTTGGGGATCGCGGGTGAGGCGTCCGATGAGGATGACTTTGTTTACGTCGGCCATGGGGCACTCCGGAAAAGGAGCCAGGAGTAAAGGAGACAGGAGACAGTAGAACGGCAGGGTTGTCTATTCCTGTCTTCTGTCTCCTATCTCCTGTCTCCTCGCATCACGCATTCACAGTTTCGTCGTCGCGACGGCGCGGGCCGCGGTCGCGGAAGCCGCCGCCGCCACCACCATCGCGGTCGCCACGATCGCCGCCACGGAATCCGCCACCACCGAAGCCGCCTTCAAAGCTCGGGCGATCGCCGTACACCGGCGGCGGGGCGATCGGCTGCGGTTCGACCTTGTCCATCTCGTCCTTGTTCAGGTGCGAGGCGTCGGTGATGAGCACGCGGAGGATGTCGTCCGACAGGTTCACGTCACGCGTGATCTGCCCGATCGCGGCACCGGGGGCGGTGAAGTAGGCCAGGATGTACAGGCCACGCTTCTGCTTCTTGATCTCGAAGGTGAGCTTGCGCTCGTCCCACTTCTTGATGACGATGATCTGGCCCTTGTGGGTCTCGACGATCGTCTGGATGCGCTTCACCGACGCGTCGGCTTCGGCGTTACCGGGGAACAGGAACATGCCTTCGTATTGGGTCTTTGCCATGGTTCTTCTTTTCCTCCCGAGCTCGGGTTTGGTCGCCTTGGGAGTGAAGGCGACCGCCGGTTTTCAGAATGCTCAGCCCGCAGCAAGCTGCGGCGCTAAACGGGGTCCACATTAAACTGCGACATCGCTTTTTCGATGCCTTTATCCGCCCACGTCAGGATTGCGCCACACGCGCGATCCACCGCAGGGTTCACTATCTTCTTCTGCTCCGGCGACCACTTGCCCAGGACGTAATCGCGTCCTGCGACAAATTCGGGCGGCGGATCGATGCCGATGCGCAAACGCGGGTAGGCGTTGGTGCTCAGCATCTTTTCGATGTCCTTCAGACCATTGTGCCCGCCGCTTGAGCCGGACCCGCGTAAGCGAATCTTGCCGCACGGCAAGGCGAGGTCATCCAGGACCACCATCACGTCCATCGGCGTGAGCTGATAAAAGCTCATCGCCGCCTGCACCGATCGACCCGACAGGTTCATGTACGTCGTCGGCTTGATCAGCAGCAGCTTTTCTTTGGCGCCGGTGGACGAATCCACCAGCCCATCCATCGTCAGGCCGTCGAATTTCTTCCGCGCGTTGCGGTCGAAATCCCCCGGGCGAACCCACCCGAGCTTCTCGGCCATCCGGTCGACCACCTCGAACCCGACATTGTGCCGGGTGCCGACGTATTCGATACCGGGATTTCCGAGGCCGACGATCAGTTTCATAGTTGCCGGTTGCCAGTTCGTAGTTGCCAGTCAAAACCAGACGTCCGTCATCTCTGGCAACTAACAACTGGCAACTGGTAACTCCTCTATTACTTCGCTTCCGCCGCCGGGGCGGCTTCGTCCTTGGTGCCGCCGATGACTTCGGGTTCGGCCTCAGCTTCACCTTCGACGACTTCCTCAAGGATCTCTTCAACCTTACAGACGACCTGTTCCGCGTCGGTCAGCACCTTGATGGTGCCGGTGACCTTGACGTCACTGACGTGAAGCTGTTCGTCCTTGCCCAGGTCCGAAACATCGACGGTGATGACGTCCGGGATTTCGGTGACGACGCACTCGATTTCCAGTTCGTTGAGCAGTTGCTGAAGGACGCCGCCGTCTTTTTCGCCCTTGGGGTCGCCTTTGAGTTGGATGGAGACGGTGATCGTGACGCGTTCGTTGAGATCAACGCGGGCGAAATCGACGTGGAGCACTTCCTGGCCGAAGGCATCGTACTGAACGTCTTTGATCAGGGCGGACTCGACCTTTCCGGCGATATCGAGATTGAACACGTGAACGCCATGCTTGATGTGCGTCGACAGTTCCTTCTTGTTGATCTGAAGCGGCTGGACGTCCTGGTGGTGACCATAGACGACCGCCGGCACGAGGCCGGTCTTACGGAGCCGGGCGTTGGCGCGGCCGCCGAGGGCGTCGCGCTTGTCTGCTTTAATGGCGATGGGGGCTGACATAGGTATCTCCTTCGTCGTGACTACTTATTGCTTCCGTTTTCGTCCTTAAACAATGCCGACACCGACTCGTCTCGGTGAATACGGGCGATGGCTTCGCCGAACAGTTCGGCAACGCTGAGGACAACAAGGCGGTCCTTGATCGGATCGGCGCGGTTGCCGATCGGGATCGTGTCTGTGATTGCGATTTTCGTGAACGGCGCCTTGGCGAGCCGTTCCAGCGCCGGGGGGGCGAAGACGGCATGCGTGGCGGCGATGTAGATTTCCTTCACGCCGTTTGCCTTGAGAATCTTGCACGCTTCGGTGACGGTGCCGGCGGTCGTGATCATGTCGTCGACGATGAGTACGTTCTTGCCTTCGACCTCACCGATGATGTGCCGGGCCTCGGTCTGCGTGCCGGATTTGCGACGCTTGTCGATGATGCAGATCTCGCCGCCCATGATGTTGGCGTAGGCCTGGGCTCGCTTCACGTTGCCGACGTCGGGCGACACAAAAACGCGGTTCGACATCTTCAGCGACTTGAACCACTTGCACATGACCGGGCTGGCGTTGAGGTGATCGACGGGGATGTCGAAGAACCCCTGGACCTGGGCGGCGTGCAGATCGACCGACACGACGCGATCGGCACCGGCGCGTTCCAGCAGGTTGGCGACAAGTTTTGCGGTGATCGGTACGCGGCCTTCGTCCTTGCGGTCCTGGCGGGCGTAGCCGAAGTAGGGGATGACCGCCGTCACACGCTTGGCGCTGGCTCGGCGGAGGCAGTCGATCCAGATAAACAGCTCCATCAGGTGGGCGTTGGTCGGAAAACAGGTGGGCTGAAACACGAAACAGTCCCGGCCGCGAACGTCTTCCTCGACCTTGACGATGCATTCGCCATCGGGAAACAGCTCGGTGCGGCCTCGACCCAGGGGGAGTTTAAGATAGTTGCAGACGTCCTGCGCCAGCTCCGGATTACCGCGGCCGGTGAAGATCTTGATCTTGGATGAGTCGAGCGGAGTGGCCATGGTTGAATCCATTTTCGATTTCCGAGTTGAATCGCCGATTTCCGATTGGATGAGGGGGCCAGATTAACCGGCTCCTAACCAATCGCAAATCTTTGCCCGACGTGCGGCGAAACGGACACCGGAATCGTCAGTCGGAAATTCCGAAAGAGCTACCCGGCCTGGATTCGAACCAGGACAAAGAGTACCAAAAACTCTTGTGCTACCGTTACACCACCGGGTAGTGGCTCGGAATCGATCGGACCCCACACGCCAGGCCGCAAGCGGCGATGTGCGGGATCGATCGAAAGAAAGGCAAGCTCCAGAACAGTCACCGGTGCGGGCCGGTATATCCCACAGGCCCGGATCGCTTGAAACCGCATGCGATCCGGCTCGTCTACCTTCACGGGCAACACACCCGCGCCTCTCGACGATCGCCCAAATAAGCAGGGCTGCTAAACAACTTTCATCGCCCGCGACAGCAGGTTCCGAAAGTTGAGCCCGGCATTTTGGCAGGTCCGAGGGCGATTTTCAAGCCCATACACGCCAAAATATCCCTAACAAGTTGTCCGGGAGCGCAGTCGGGGACAAATTCTTTGACTTTCAGGGAAGATTCCGGAGCCTGAGCGCAACTAACTTGATGAATGGCCTTTGCGAATGACCGATCCGCCGACCGACGACCAACTGCTCCGCAGCCTCGCCGGGGCTGATGGGCGAGCCATGCGGTCATTGATCGATCGCCATGGCCCGTATCTGTATGGAGTTGCGCGCACCCTGACGCGGAGCGAGACCGAGGCCGAGGATGCGATTCAGGAAACGCTGATGGCGCTCCTGAAGGCGACTTACGACGGCCGATCGAGTGTGCGGACGTTTATGGTGTCGATCCTGGTGCGTCAGGCGGCGCTGCTGAGGCGGAAGCGCCGCGGCTGGCTGAGCATCGTCTCCGACCCCCCTGAGTCGGCCGGCGACGCGAACGAACAACACGCCGTCGATGCCCGGCTGGATTTGGCATCCCTGCTCGACCGGCTGTCGCCGGAGCATCGTGAAGTGATCGTGATGCGGGAGTTGGAAGGAATGAGCTACGACAGGCTGTCGCATGAACTGGGCATCGCCCGTGGAACGGTGGAATCCAGGCTGCACCGGGCGCGCGAACAGCTAAGAGAAGCGTGGAAACGATAGGATTTGGAGCCTCGGGCGTAAGCCCTTGCGTCTTCCATGTAGCGACGAGAACCGACGAACAACGCACGGGCTTACGCCCGTGGCTTTGAAGAAAAGAGACGCGAAACGGACATGGCCTGCCTCACCGATCATGATCTCCACCGTCTGCACGATGACGAACTGTCGCCTGCGGACCGGATGCGGGTTGCCGCGCACGTCGCTTCGTGCGACGTCTGTGCGGAACGCCTGCACGAGATCGCATCGATCGGCGACCTTCTTCGCAACGCGCCGTTGCCGGGCATGGCCCGTGATGCGATGGTTCGCATCCAGCGGAACGTGGCAGCGATGCAGGAGCGATCGGTCCGTCGCCTTGCCGGATGGATGACGGCGGCGGCGTCGATCGTGCTGGTGGTGTCGCTTTACGCGGCAACCAGCAGCCAGGCCCATGCCACTCCCTCGGTGACCGAATGGGAAGCCGCCGCGATAGGCGTGGACGTCGAATCGACCTCCACCGACCAGGCGACCGCCCAGTGGATCGTCGCCGACCTCGTTCAGATTCCCGCCGACAGCCCGAAGCAGCGGGGGCAGCAGTGACGAAAATGGTCGTCATCGTCGGCTTCATCGTGGCCTTCAGCGCGGGGTTGATGTCGGGCATCGCATGGAAAGGCCATCCCGGTGCCAAGCCGCACGGAGGACCGGAATCTCGCGAAAGCTGGATCGCCGATCAGTTGAAACTGTCGCCCGAGCAGCAAAAGCAGATGAAAGAGATCTGGTCCGAAGGTGGCGGGCGGCGCGAGTCGTGGGACAAGCGCAACCAGCTTCGCAAGGAACGCGACGAGGCGCTGGCGGCGCTGGTGCGTCCGGAAGACAAGCCGGCGTACGACAAGATTGTCGCAGACAGCAAGCAGAAGCAGGACGCACTTGAAGCCGAGGGCAAGAAGGCGTTCCAGCAGGCGGTCGACAAGACGAAGGCGATCTTGAACGCGGAGCAGTTGAAGAAATACGAGGAAGTACTGTCTAACGGCCCGGGCCGCGGACGGGAGGGTCGCGACGGTCGCGATCGCCCGAGCACAAGGCCAAGCCAGACGCCGTAGGCGTCGCAAGCGAAGTCCCGAGCCCAAAACCCCCTTTACCCCATGAGGAGCAGGATCATGAACTGGAAAGCAGCTATCACAACGGTCGCATTAGCGATTACCCCCGCCATCACGTTCGCACAGGACGGCGGCCAGCCCGGCGCGGCCGGGGGTGACCGTGGCGCACGCCCCCAGCCCGGCGGGCAGGGAAACCAGGGCGGGCAGCGCGGGAACTGGGATCCGGCGGAAATGCAGAAACGCCGCATGGAACGCATCAAGGAGCAACTCGCGGCCCCCGACGACGAGTGGAAGGTCATTGAGCCGAAACTCGACAAAGTGGTCACCGCGCAACGCGATTCATTCGCCGGCTTCGGCGGCGGCGGCGGTCGGCGCGGCGGTCCGGGCGGTGGCCCAGGCGGAGATGCGAACGCCGATACCAGCCCGCTCGCGGTCGCCCAGCGAGAACTCCGCACGGTCCTGGAAACAGAAAACGCCTCCGCCGCCGACATCGACACCAAGCTCAACGCTTACCGCGACGCCCGTACCAAGGCCCAGGCCAACCTCGAGGCCGCCCGAAAGGAACTCAAGGAGATCCTGTCGGCCAAGCAGGAAGCGTCGCTCGTTCTCTCCGGCGTCCTGGAGTAACACAAGCATCGTCGATTGCCGATTGCCGATCGCCGAATGAGATCAGTGATCTCGCTCGGCATCGGTCATTCGGCGTTCGCAGATCGGCAGTTGGAAATCGGCAATGACCTTCATCGATCAGGTTCGCCAGTCCGGGCTGCTCGACGACGCCTCCGCGTCGCGTGCCAGGGATTTCGTTTCTCAGGGCACGCCCCTCGAAGACGCCATCCTCGCCGCAGACGGGGTCAGCGAGGAAGCGCTTCTGCGCTTCATGGCGGCCGAGTTCGCGCTGCCGTACGTGGATGTCGAAAAGCGGTCGCCGGACAAGGAATTTCTCTCCAAGTTCCCGATCCGCGTTCTGCTGCACCACAACCTATTGCCGATCGAGGAGGCGGGC
>JBBQQZ010000093.1:0-11339 GCA_038215325.1 Tepidisphaerales bacterium
CCGCCCCTATTTCTGCGCGGCCTGTTGGTTCGCTTCCCGCAGGGTCTTTTTGCCTTTACCTTCTTGTTTTTGCCGTCGCTTTAGGGCGCGTCGGGTTGGGCGGGGTGGGGGGTTTGGCATGGGGTTCCGTTGTCTGGAGCGAGCGGGACCGGCCTGATGCGGTGGCGGGTCGTCCGAGCGCTTGGGTTGTGGAATCAATGGTGCGAAACGTCAGACCGCCAGAAGCCTTGGTTGCCGGGCGACGGGCAGTCACGGCCTTAAAGTCAACGCAGTTTACCTAGCGGCCGACCGGAACCGCAACGCAATTCCGCCCGGCCGAGCGATATCGGACCCTGCGGGGCGGGCTATTTCGTCCGTTGGGGCTCTTGAAAGCGCCCATGGCGGCCTTGGTTGCGCTGGTGGAGGAAGTCGACCAGGCGTTTAACGCGGGGATTGACCCCGTTCATCGAATCAAATGCCGCCAACGCCGCGCTGAATGGCTTCTCGCGACCGAAGAACAGTTGCCGGGTCGCGTCTTCCAGGGCTTCGATCTCTGATTCGGTGAACCCGTGCCGCTTCAAGCCCAGGGCGTTGAGCGCCCGGACACGATCGGCCCCGTCCACCTTCACGAAAGGCGGGACGTCGTGGTGAATGCGGGAGTACCCGGCGATGTACGCGTATTCGCCGATGGTGACGAAATGGTGGATGCCGACACCGCCCATCATCGCCACGCCGTCGTGGCAATGGACATGGCCGGCGACCATCACGTTATTGCCGATGATGCACTTGTCGCCGAAGACCGCGTCGTGACCGATGTGGCAGTTGACCATCAGCAGGTTGTTCGAGCCCACTCTGGTCACACCCGCGCCGGTTTCTGTGCCGCACTGGATGGTAACGGCTTCGCGAACCTGGTTGTTGTCGCCAAGGATCACCTGCGTCGCACCACCCCGGTACTTCAGATCCTGAGGCGGCGTCCCGATGACGGCGTTCGGATAGACCGTGTTGTTCTTCCCGATCCGGGCGTGGCCGAGGATCGTGACATTGTTGTACAGCTTGCAGCCCGTATCGATCACGACGTTCGGACCGATCACGCAGAACGGGCCGATCTCAACGTCGCTGGCGAGCTGAGCCTTCGGGTCAACACAGGCTAATGGGTGGATATTGGGCATTAGTGCTAAGGGGCAAGGGGCATGGGGCAAGTCACATCACTTGCTCCTGATTTCTTGCCCCTGGTTACTCATACGGGTTCTGCATCAACCAACATAAATTTGATGTCCGCTTCGGCGGCGCATTTGTCCAGGACGTACGCGCGGCACCGCACGTGACCCGTCCGGCTTTTCACTCGCACGGCGATCGCCTCCAGGATGAGCTGATCGCCGGGCACAACGGGGTTTCGCATCTTTACGCGGTCCATGCTCAGCAGCACCGCCAGCTTGCCGGTGTGTTCCAGTTTCTGGCTCAGCAGGATGCCGCCGAGCTGCGCGAGGGCTTCGACGATCAGCACGCCGGGCATGATGGGCGTGCCGGGGTAGTGGCCTTGGAAGAAGATATCGTTGTTGGTGACGTTCTTGATGCCGATCGCGCGGCTATCGCCGACGATCTCGAGAACGCGGTCGACCAGCAGCATCGGGAATCGGTGGGGGAGGATGCCCTGGATCTTGCGGATGTCCAGCGCCGCGGTCTCCCGGCCGAGCAGGTTTTCGCGCCAGGTGGCGTCGGCCTGCTTCAGCAGTTGCCGCGCCATCATGTGGTTGAGTTCATGCCCCGACTTGTGCGCCACCAGCCTTCCAAAGATCGGCCGGCCGACCAGCGTGAGGTCGCCGATCAGGTCCAAGACCTTGTGCCGCACGCATTCGTCCGGGAAGCGAAATTCGTTCTCCATCGGGCCAGAGGGCGCGATGACCAGCAGATCGCTGGTGGTTAAGTGTTCGCCGAATCCGCGTTTGCGCAGCTCGGCGGCCTCGTGCTCGAACACGAACGTGCGCGCCGGGGCGAGTTCCTTAAGAAAATCGTCCCTGCCAAGCTGAAACCCGAACACCTGCCGCCCGATGGGCGCGCCGGCTTCGAAGTCGTAGATGATTTCCAGCCGATCGGTCGGTCCCGGAAGGGCGGCGAGCGTGGCGTCGCCGAGTGTCACCTGCACCGGCTTCTTGATGATCATCGGCTCGATCGGCTTGTCCTGCTCCACAACTCCTGCGCCGTGCAGCACTTCGATAAAATCAACGCTCGACCCGTCCCCCATCGGAATTTCGCCGGTTTTTGATTCCGAGACGGTGACGGTTGCGTTGTCGATCCCCAGCCCGGTCATGGCAGCCAGGACGTGCTCGACTGTTTCAATCTGGAGCGTCCCGTTTTTAAGGCAGGTGCGTCGGGGCCGTTTGACCACGTTCTGGACCAGCGCCGGGATCGTCGCCATTTTCTCGCCAAACCGGCGTACGAACGTGATCCCCGCCCCGACATCCGCCGGGGTAAACGTCAATTCCGCCGGCTCACCCGAAAACAGCCCTCGGCCGCGAAGGTGGACTTCCTTCGCTATGGTCTTTTGAAAACGTTCGCTCACAGCGGGTGGAGTATAGCGAAAACGGGGGAGAGGTGAACAGACGGCGGGGACGCATGAGAATTGACCGACAATTGGTCATCGACGAAATTGACGTTGCGGCACGCTTTGTACATCATCTGCCAACTGAAAAGGGAGGATAACTATGCAAGTGCCCGGACTTGGCGAAATGACGAAGGATGACCTTGGCTTGTACTCCAGCGAGCCGCTTACGATTCCAATGTTTGGAGGCAAGGAATGCAGAATCGTGCTGGAAGGTTCCGACGATGACGCAGACCAGGAACAGTTTCATAAAGCGATCGCGAACTAGCACGGCCTCCAGATCGTCCTGAGGAACGGCGAGAAGGTGACGAAACTCGGGCCATTCAACGGCGATCTTACAAACTCAGACGCATCCGGGAATCCGAGCCATGAGAATGTGATCTACCGTGGCTCGACGTCGATAGCGCTAACGGCTAAGCCGCCGCGAGGGTGCGACCGGTCAGCTTCTGACATGCCTTCCGCATCTTGGCGATCTCGTTCTTGAGTTCCTGCTTGGCGACCGCAGGAGCGAGGATGTCGAAGAGGTCAGGTAACTGCACGCCGCGCGACATAATGTCGATGGCGTGCTTGTTTCTCAGAGTACGATCGACATACGCAATATTCTCGTAATCGAAGAATGCGGATATCCCGGCTTCGGGAGTGAGCGTCCCATCAGCGAGTTCGTCGATGACTCCGCGCGCCAGGTAGGCAAATGTCCGCAAACGCTCGTGCTGGTCCATCAGTCGACTCTTGAGTGCGACTTCAAGACGGATACGCGTTGATCGGCTGGGCCTTGCCTTACTCATAGTGCTTCACATCGGCGACGGCACCGGACTCGTGCTCGAAGTAGTGGAGCTCGCCTCGAGTTCCGTACTTGATGACTTTATACCATTTCCCCGGCAGCAGGCGACGAAGTTCTCGCAGCACAGCAGGGTTTGTAACTGCGTATTTGCGCGACCCACCTCGGACCGGTCGCCAACCAAGCGGAACTGAGCCGGAGAGGTAGATGCTTCTGTACAAGTGTAGCGGCACGGTCCGCTTCCCTCATCAGAACAACTTCAAATACGGCAAATCCGTCGCGCCCATCAGGAAGCGGTCGATGCGGGCTGCGGCGCAGCGGCCTTCGGACAGCGCCCAGACGACCAGCGACTGGCCGCGGCGGGTGTCGCCGGCGGCGAAGACGCCGTCGACGCTGGTCTCGTAGTTGTCGTTGACGACGATATTGCCGCGACCGTCGAGCTTCACGCCGAGTTGGTCGATCAGGCCGTTCTTTTCCGGGCCGACGAACCCCATCGCCAGAAGGCAGAGGTCGCACTCGAGTTCAAACTCGCTCCCGGCGACTTCGGTCATGTTGAACCGGCCATCCGCGCCCTTGGTCCATTCCAGACGCACGCCGTGGAGCGTCTTCACCTTGCCGTCTTCACCCGTAAACTTCTTGGTGTTGATCGACCAGTCACGGATTTCTTCGTTGTTGTTCAGCTTGCCGGCGGCCTCTTCGTGGCTGGACGAGACGCGGAGCGTCATGGGCCAGTAAGGCCAGGGCATATCGACCGTTCGATCTTGCGGCGGCTTGGGGAGCAGTTCGATCTGGCTGACCGATTTGGCACCCTGGCGCACGCTGGTGCCCACGCAATCCGCGCCGGTATCGCCCCCGCCGATGACGACGACGTGCTTGTCCTTGGCCGTCATCTGGCCTTCGAGATTGTCGCCGAGCACGACCTTCGTCTGCTGCGGGAGGAACTCCATCGCGTAATGCACGCCGGACAATTCGCGGCCGGGGACCGGCAGATCGCGCGGCGAAGTCGCGCCGATGCAAATGCAGATCGCGTCGTACTCTTTCTTCAACGCTTCGAGCTTCACATTGAAGCCGACGTTCGCGTTGGTGACGAACTTAATCCCTTCGTCCTCCATCAGCTTCACACGGCGATCGACGACCCACTTCTCAAGCTTGAAGTTGGGAATGCCGTAGGTCAGCAGCCCGCCGATGCGGTCGGCGCGTTCGTAGACGGTGACCAGATGCCCCGCCTTGTTCAACTGCGCCGCCGCCCCCAGCCCGGCGGGGCCGGAACCGATCACCGCCACCTTCTTCCCCGTACGCTTCGCCGGCGGGTTCGGCTTCATCCACCCGTTTTTGAACGCGTGATCGATGATGTTCCATTCGATCAGCTTGATCGTGACCGGCGTCTTCCAGATGTTCAGCGTACACGCCTCTTCACACGGCGCGGGACAGACCTGCCCGGTAAATTCCGGAAAGTTGTTGGTCTTTAGCAGCACATCCAACGCCTCTTTCATGCGCCCGCGGTACACGAAGTCGTTGAACTCGGGGATGTTGTTGCCCAGCGGACAACCGTTGTTGCAGTAGGGGACGCCGCAATCCATGCAGCGGGCGCCTTGCGTGCGTAACTTGTCCTCAGGCATGGGGTTGTAGACGTCTGAATAATCCAGCACCCGCAAATCCACGTTGCGGCGGGTGGGCAGTTCGCGGACGAATTCTTTGAACCCTGTGGGCTTTCCCATGTCCTATTCACCTCAAAAATGCTACGCGTTCGGCGTTCGGGAGGGGTGTTATATCACGGACGGGCGAAGCTGAATAGCCGTTTCGCGCCGCGTCTTGACGCCGGTTTCAGGTCATTTGATCCGGGCGAAACCTGCGGCAAGCCGCGGCGCTAAGCCAGGAGCAGCTTACGGTATTGCTCGAGCACCGTGTCCCACCGAAATCGTCGAGAAACCTCCTCGCGGGCGTTGGCGATCAGGCGTTGTCGGAGTTCGAGGTCGCTCCGCACACGGTCGATCGCGGCGGCGAGGAGTTTGGGGGAGCGAGGCGGGACGAGCAGGCCCGTGCGGTCGTGGTGAACGACGTCGCGAATGCCCGGCACGTCGGTCGCAATGACCGGAATGCCCGCTGCCATCGCTTCGATCAGCACCAGGCCGAAGCCTTCGGCATCGCTGGGGAGAATGAGCACATCGATTTGCCGCAGCGCGTCGTGCGGGCCTCGGGTTTCGCCGTACAGCGTTGATCTGCGATCGAGATCGTACGTGCGGATCGCTTCCTGAATGCGCGCCCGATCCTCGCCTTCGCCGAAGATAAGCAGTTCGGCGCGGTCCAGCATGCCCACCGCTTCCACCAAGTCGGGAATCCGCTTGATCGGATCGAGCCGACCGATGAAGCCGACGCGCGTCCACGGCGTGCGGAACGGCTGGAGCCGCAGATCCACGAACGAGTCGACATCGATCGCGTTCGGAATGACCTCGATTCGATCCGGCGCGATATGCGACCACTGCTCCGCCACCTTCGCGACCGACACGCTGGGCACAACGATGCGGTCGGCACCGCGTTCGATCAGTCCCTGCAAATGCCAATGCCATCGCGGCTTCGGCTGCGTGGTCTGGATCGATTGCAGGAACCGTATATTCCGGCGAAAACCCGACGTGATGGCTGCCACGGTGTTCGCGTGGATCAGAAACGAGAAAACGACGTCAAACCCCCGGGCATGGCGAGACAGATCCCTGACGACTCGGGGCAACTGAAACGATGAGGTCGCGCCCAATTCGATGACGCGTACGCCGGCGTCGAGCAATTCGCCCGCGACCGGTCCCCACGGTGCCAGGCATGCGACGGCGGTCGAGATCTCCGGCCCGCGAAGCCGCACCGCCAGGTCGCGCACCACCCGCGGCGTCCCGCCGATCTCAAGGTCCGTGATCAAAAACAACACCCGCATTGCCACGCTCGCACCATACACCATCCCCCCGACGACGGCGAAAAAGCGCACGAATTCACTTGATAATTAAGGTTTAGTTCGTATAATGTTAGGTAAATAATCTTTCCCTGTAGCGCGACACCCGTGTCGCGTACTCTGCTGCGCGCACGCGCATAGGCGACGCGGGCATCGCTGCGAGGCGTGACCGACGACCCGATTGAAAAAGCGCCAAACGAACCCAATTCCGTTGTAAACTTCTATGGTATATAAGCTTATGGCAGGCACCCGGCGGATGGTTGTGCGTCGCACGACGCCCGGAGTTGACGATCCGAATCGACGCTCATATATTCCCGCGTTCGATTTGGGCGATTTGACCTGCAGCTTGCGGCCCGTCTCGGCTTGACCGGGACAAACGTGCTAAAGCGCGGAAACCTGACTCCGCAGTTTTCCCACCGCAAGCTATTTTGTATTCGTCCAGATCGGTTGCGTCGGCGTGTCGAGCGTTCGGTGAATCGACCTATCGCCTTTGTACCGCATCACCGTAGACGAAAGACGAAACGAACATGAGCACCGTCACGCAACTGAACGCCGACCAGATCAACCGCTACCGCCGGCATCTGCTTTTGCCCGAAGTGGGCATGGAAGGACAGAAGAAGCTGCTCAACGCGAAGGTGCTTTGCATCGGCACGGGCGGTCTGGGCTCGCCGATCGCGCTCTACCTCGCCGCGGCGGGGGTGGGGACGATCGGGCTGGTCGATATTGATGTCGTGTCGCCTTCCAACCTCCAGCGCCAGGTGCTGTTCGATACCAACTCGATCGGCGAACCGAAGGTGAAGGTCGCGGCGCGCCGGCTGAAGGCGCTCAACCCCGATATCCATGTCATCGAGCATGAAACGATCATCAACTCGACCAACGTCCTGGATATCGTCGCCCGCTACGACATCGTCATCGACGGCACCGACAACTTCCCCACGCGCTACTGCGTCGGCGACGCCTGCGTGATTTTGAAGAAGCCGAACATCTACGGATCGATCTTTCGCTTCGAGGGCATGGTCACGGTCTTTGCGCCCAACCTCAATAATCCCACCACCGGCGAGGCCAGCCCGTGCTACCGCTGCATGTACCCCGAACCGCCGGACCCGGGTTCGGTGCCCAGCTGTGCCGAAGGCGGCGTGGTCGGCGTGTTGCCGGGCATCATCGGTACGCTCCAGGCGAACGAGGTGATCAAGATCATCCTCGGCATCGGCAAGCCGCTGATCGGCCGGCTGGTGACGTTCGACGCGCTGGACATGGAGTTCCGCACGTTCAAGGTTCGTCGCGACCCTGCATGCCCGGTCTGCGGTGCCAATCCGACCATCACCGAGCCCGTCGATTACGAACAATTCTGCGGCGTTCCGGTCATCGACCCCAAGTCGATCGCCGAAACCAAGGCCGAAGTGAAACGCACCCTGCACGGTGCCGGTCAAAAAGGACCGAACCTGGATTCTCGAGGATTGCCGCCGGACTATCAGTTCGACGACGAATGGGAGATCACGCCGCGTGAGTTGAAGCGCAAGCTCGACAACAAGGACAAGTTCGTCTTCATCGACTGCCGTCTACCGCACGAGGAGAAGATCACTAAGATCGACGGCAGCACGCTCGTGCCGCTACAGCAGCTCGGGGCGCGATTGGGCGAACTTCGTGGGAAAGAAAGCGACGAGGTGATCGTCTACTGTCGTAGCGGCGGTCGTTCGCTACAGTTCGCTCAGGTGTTGACTCAACAGGGCTTCAAGAACGTCAAAAGCATGGCCGGCGGTGTGCTGCTGTGGAACGTGGACGTGAATCCGGGTGGGCCGCAGTACTAAGTTTGATATAGTGGAGACGTCATGACGAAGCTCGATCAGTTCATCGACGAAGTCAGGAAAATGCCCGCCGCCGATCAGGAGCGCGTTGCGGAGGAGTGGCTGGAGATGCTGCACGACGACGCCCGCTGGGATGACAAATTCGCCGGTAGCGGTGGCATTCTGTCGCAGATGGCTGCCAAGGCGCGGAAGGACGTCGCGGATGGCAAAGGAATTGAGCAGGGGTGGGACCAGCTCTGAGATCGATCACGACGCCTGATTTCCGAGACTGCTTCCAGCGTCTTCCGAAGCATGTCCAGCGGTTGGCGAAGAATTACGCACTTTGGCAGGTCGATCCCCATCACCCCAGCCTTCAGTTCAAGTGCGTCATACCGCCGACCGCGTCTACAGCGTACGCGTTGGACTTGGTTGGGGCGCACTGGCGGCGGTGCATGACGATGGCGTGAAATGGTTCTGGATCGGCTCTCATGCTGGGTATGACCGAATCCTGAAGTTGAGTTGATCGGCGCTGGGGTATTGCAATGGCTGACAGTGAATTTTCAATCCGCATCAACCCCTGGCACACCGTCACACGGTGGTTGCTGGTGGTTAACATCGCGGTGAGCGTGCTCGACTGGTTCGTCATCCGGCGGAACCTCACGCTCGATATCAACGGCCAGCCCGTCGTGCAGTTGCCAATGCTGGCGATGTACGGGCACTTCTCCTGGTTCTTCGTCATCGGCAAGTGGGAGATCTGGCGGTTCTTCACGTATCAGTTCTGCCACGCGAACATCACGCACATTCTCGTGAACATGATGGGCCTGCTGCTGGCCGGCCCGATTGTGGAGGAGAAGCTTGGCCGCGTGCGGTTCCTGCTGTTCTACCTCATCTGCGGCGCCGCCGGTCCGGTGGCGCACCTGATCTTCGCGCTGATTGGTGTAATGAACGTGAACGCATTCACGCCGTTGATCGGCGCATCGGCGAGTATCTACGGCATCCTGGTGGCGGCGGCGTTGATCGCGCCGGACGAAGAGGTGATGCTCGCGCTCCCGCCGATCGACGTGAAGCTGAAATGGGTCGCCCTGGCGATGGTCGGCCTGAGCGCCGCGGCCGTCTTATGGAACTGGGAAAACGCGGGGGGGCACGCCGCGCATATCGGTGGCGCGGTGATGGGGTTCGTATTGGCCCGCAGAATGCTGCCGAGAGCGAGTCCTGTGGCGTGATGCGTGTGACGTGAAAGAAGACGAACGCTTCCATTCACGTCACACTCATCACGCCACACGCATCTCACGCCACCGAGTTGATCGCGATGCCTGTCGCCAGCTTGGGATAGAAGAACGTGCTTTTCTGCGGCATGACTTCGCCGTGGACGCCGAGGTCTTCCAGCGCTTTCAGCGGTGTGGGTCGCAGGATCAGTGCGATCGGGTAGGTGGTTCCGTCGGTCAGCGCGGGCACTTCGGTGGCGTCGGCGGTGTAGGCGAGCTTGACTTCGCCGTTGGCGAACGTCGGTTGGATGATCTCGTCGAGGAGGTAGCGGCGGAGGATGGCGACATCGAGCGAGCGCCACGCGTCGGACTGGTTTGGCTCGTACTGTTTGAGCAGGTCCGGCTGGAGCAGCGTGAGCGTGTAGAGCTTCTGGGTCTGGCCGTCGTACAGGCCGAAGACGTTGTTCGTCTCTGCCGCCAGCGACGTTTCGAACGCGGCGATCTCGTTCACGGTGTACGCCGCCTCCTTGATCTCGAACGCGCTGCCCAGCGTCTCCTGTAGCGTCGCGAGATCGAAGGACTTGAGGTTTCCGATAATGCGGTGCGTCGGCAGGATGACGCAGCCGGCATCGTGCATGCTGAGCAGGACGAAGAGGCAGTAGTTGGCCGGATGATCATCGGGGAGGTTGCCGCCGTGCAGTTCGGCCTGTTCCTTCTGATACGCCAGCGCCATCGTGTACCGATGATGCCCGTCGGCGATGTAGACCTTCTTGCTCTTCATCGCGCCGATGACGACCTGCTGCGTGTTCACATCGGTCACCGGCCAGACCTGGCTAGCAACGCCATCCAGCGTCGCAGTGATCGGCGGGGCACCGAGCTTGCTGTAGAGCGCGTCGTTGACGTTGCCCTCCGGATCGGGAAAGAGCCCGAAGATCGGGGAGAGCTGCACGTGCGTGGCGCGGGTGAGCTTCAGGCGGTCTTCGATCGCGCTGGCGTAGGTCTTCTCGTGCGGGACGACGTGGGTGGGATTGTCCGGCGTGTTGAACGGTTCCAGTTTCACCAGCGCGATGAACCCGCGCCGGTGATACTCGCGGCCACGGTGCGCGAAGACTTGCGTGTAGGCGTAGATCGAAGCCTCGGCATCCTGCGCCAGCGTGCCGTCACCAAGCCACTTCGCCAGCGTGCCGGCGGAACGCGCGTAGGCCTCATCAGGCCCGACCTGCTTGGCCGGGAGGTGAGGTAGATCGATCTCGACGATATTGACCGGCGACTTCGCCAGCAGCTTCGCCTTGCCGGCGGCATCGAGGACGTCGTACGGGGGCGCGATCACGTTCGACAGATCGCTGCCGAGCTTCGCGGAATATCGAATCGCCTGAAACGCCTTGATGTCGGCCATGGGAGCTCCTGTGGAAGCAAGGACTGTACGGATTCACGAGCGTTTGACAACGGGGACGTGTGGTGTGATGAGTGTGACGTGAAAGAAGACGATTGCTTCCTTTCACGTCACAGTCATCACGCTACACGCATCCCCTCGCAGCCTCTATACTGACGTGAATGCACGTGATCCTTGCAAACCCCCGCGGCTTCTGCGCCGGCGTGAACATGGCCATCGAGGTGGTCAACGAAGTCCTGCACCGCAAGGGTCCGCCGGTGTATGTGTTTCATGAGATCGTACACAACAAGCATGTGGTCGACGACTTCCGCGCTCGCGGGGTGACGTTCGTCGATACAATCGAAGAAGTCCCCGAAGGCGGGCTGGTCGTCTATTCCGCGCACGGGGTATCGCCGGAGATCCGCAACGCCTCAAAGTCGCGCCAGTTGTACGAGGTAGATGCGACGTGTCCACTGGTACACAAGGTGCATGCGCAGGTGATCCGCTACGCCCGCGACGGCTACCGCATCATCTTCATCGGCCATCACAACCACGACGAGGCGGTCGGCACGGTCGGCGAAGCGCCGGACGACATCACCATCGTCGAATCCCCCGAAGAAGCCGAATCGCTGACGTTCCCGCCGGACATGAAGCTGGCGTACACGACGCAAACCACGCTCAGCGTCA
>JBBQQZ010000094.1:0-11277 GCA_038215325.1 Tepidisphaerales bacterium
CAGCCGATCCACATCCGCCGTCGATCGCACGCCCCCGCCCACCTGCACCTTCAACCCCGACGCGGCGATGATCTTCGCGATCAATTCCGTCTGCACGCACCGGCCTTCCTTCGCGCCGTCCAGATCGACGATGTGCATCCATTCGGCGCCTTCCAGCTTGAACTGTTTCGCGGTGGCGATCGGATCGACGTCGTAGTTGATCTGCTGCGCGTAATCCCCCTGCTTCAGGCGGATCACTTGCCCGTTGCGGAGGTCGATGGAGGGGACGATCGTGAAGGTCATCACCCAAACGATAGCGGGACTCTGTCCCGGCCGCTACGCGTGCGGAGTCGAGAATGCTATACTGAAGTCGTGAACTCGAATGTCATCAGCATCGATCAAGATGTCCAGGGCGGAACACCGTGTTTCTCAGGCACGCGCGTCCCGGTTGCGTCGTTGTTCGATCATCTCGAAGGCGGCTATACGGTTGATTATTTCCTGGCCCAGTTCCCGTCCGTGACCAGGGCACAAGTGATTGCATTGCTTGAGGCCGCCAAGGCGAGCGCGGGCGCCGAAGCAGTAGCGGCGGGCGGTCGATGAAGGTTCTTCTCGATGAGAATCTGCCTCACGACCTGCGCCATTTTCTGCCCGGACACGACGTTTACACCGTGGCCTTCATGGGATGGGCGAGCCTCAAAAATGGCGAACTGTTGCGCACCGCCGGGAATGACGGATTCGACGTGATGGTCACAAAAGACTCAGGCGTTGCGTACGAGCAGCACGTCCCGGCCCTTCCGATCGCGGTGGTCATCCTGAAATCACAAACCAACAAACTGGACGATCTGCTGCCGCTGGTGGCTCCGATGTTGATCGCGTTGTCAGGATTGACGCCACGTTCGATCGTAAGGGTCGGCTGATCCCGCTCTGGTTACACGCCCAGCAGGCGGTCGAACTGCACGCCGATGCGGTAGCCCATGGCGGAGGGTTCGCAGCGGACGACTTTGCCGCGGGTGTTGAAACCGCGATTGAATCCTTCGGGCGGGAACGAGAAGCTGAGCTTTTCGCCGGCGGGGATGGGCTTGGTCGTCCATGCGCCGACGCCGCCGACGGAGAGGTCGCGCAGTTCCAGGTGCAGCGGTTCGCCATCGCGGGCGAGCGAGGCGTGAACCTCCACCCTCGCGGGCCGGCGGGTAAACATGCGGCGGTCGTCGTGCGCGATCGTCGAAGTTGTCGATTCGGAAAACATGTTACGTTCCTTATCGGCAGCACAGCCGTTACAGTTAATACCCCCGTCACAATCGGCGGGCGGAATCTGAAATCGAGGTCTCGCTTGAGTGACGTGCTGGAAAGCGGAATGGTGGCGTTGGTGGGTGCCGGCCCGGGCGATCCGGGGTTGATCACGCTGCGGGGCGCGAGATTATTGGAACAGGCCGACGTCGTCGTCTACGACTACCTCGCCGCCCCCCGCCTGCTCGCCCACGCGCCGAACGCCGAGCATTTATTTGTCGGAAAGCAGGCGAGCAAGCACTCGATGACGCAGGACCAGATCAACGCCCTGCTCATCGACAAGGCAAGGAACGGGCACAAAGTCGTTCGTCTGAAAGGCGGCGACCCCTTCGTCTTCGGCCGGGGTGGGGAAGAGGCCGAGGCGCTCAAGCAGGCCGGCATCCGCTTTACCGTCGTCCCCGGCATCACCGCCGCCATCGCCGGGCCGGCGTATGCGGGCATTCCGGTCACGCATCGCGATTTCAACAGCTCCTTCACGCTCATCACCGGGCATGAAAAGGAAGAAATCTACAAAGACGAGGAAGCCAAATCGCGCAAAGCCGCAACGGGATCGAGCGATCTCGATTGGTCCGCGATCGCGCGGTTGCCGTGTGTCGCGTTCTACATGGGCGTGAAATCGCTCCCTCGCATCAGCAGCAAGCTCATTGAAAACGGCATGAGCCCCGAAACGCCCGCCGCGACGATCCAGTGGGGCACGACGCCCAAACAGCGCACCTGCGTCGCAACGATCGGAACGATCGCCGAAGCCGTGAAGGCCGCCAGGATCACCGCGCCGGCGATCACCATCGTCGGGAAGGTGGTGACGATGCGCGACACGCTGAACTGGTTCGAAACGCGCCCGCTGTTCGGCCAGACCGTCGTCGTCACCCGCACGCGTGACCAGGCGAGCGAACTGTCAAAGAAACTGGAAGCCCAAGGCGCCAATGTCATCGAAGCCGCGACGATCGAAGTGGCGGCCGCGCTCGATCAAAGCAAGCTCGACGCCGCGCTTCGCTCGTTGAGCGGGAGCGTCGTGGTCTTCACCAGCGCCAACGGCGTGCGGGCCACGCGCGATCGCTTACGTCAGCTCAAGCTCGATTCGCGCGTCTTCGCCGGCGTGTCGGTTGCGGTGATCGGCGACGCCACCGCCAAGGCCGTGCGCGATCTGCTGAATATCGAGCCCGATATCATCCCCGCCCGCGCCGTCGCCGAGGCGCTGGCCGACGCGCTGATCGCGCGCGGGGACGTCGCCGGGAAGCGTTACGTCCTGCTCCGCGCCGAGATCGGCCGGCCGGTGCTGGTCGATCGGTTGAAGGCGGCCGGCGCGGTGGTGGAGGACGTGGCGATTTACGAGACGCGCATCGCCGCGTCATTGCCCGAGGAACTGACCGAAGCCCTCGCCGGCAAGCGAGTGAATTGGATCACCTTCACCAGCAGCAGCACCGCCCGC
This sequence comes from Tepidisphaerales bacterium, assembly GCA_038215325.1. Taxonomy (GTDB): domain Bacteria; phylum Planctomycetota; class Phycisphaerae; order Tepidisphaerales; family Tepidisphaeraceae; genus BPJO01. The sequence goes on from JBBQQZ010000094.1 coordinate 2,696, forward strand.
AATTTCGTCACGCTGCTCGGCGAGGCCTATCGTGAAAAACTCGATGGCGTGAGGATCGCCAGCATCGGGCCCGTGACGACGCAAACCATCCGCGACCTGGGCCTGACGCCGACGGTGATTTCAGAGAAAGCGGATATCGATTCGCTGGTGGGCGCGGTTATGGAGCCGCAGGACTTGCCGGACGCTGTTTCGAGACGTACTCGAAATACTTCTTCAAGCGATTGATCGGCGCTTCAAACGCGTACCACGACACCGTCGCCAGCACGATGCTGATGGCGGTATAAAGCCACAGCGCCGACCACGTGCCGGGCAGCGCCCACGTGCGGTTCGGGATGAGCCAGTCCATCAGGTGCGGGACGAACATGTGCAGCACGTACAACCCGTAACTAATTCGCCCGATATACACCATCGGCGGCGACGCGAGCAGGTGGCCGAGGACGCCGCGGAACCCGCGCGAGGCCATGCCGATCAGCCAGACGGAGAATAGCGCGGTGATCGTGTACGTCGATCCGCCTCGCCAGTCAAAGCCGAAGCCCAGCGCCCCGCGCCGGCCGACCGTTTCGGTCTCCCAGCCCGTCCATTGCGAGATCGTCACCGCCGACCCCGGCTCGCCCTGCACCGCCATCGACGCCATCGTCACGTAGATGATGAACAGAGGCACCCCCACCAGCCCGCAGAAACTGACGAGGTGATCAAACCACTTCGACAGCCCGAACTTCGGCAGGCTCAGCAGCGCCAAAAACGCCCCCATGCCCAGTAAATCCAGGCACCCCGGCATCATCCACTCGTGCCCGAACTGACCGCGCGTGTAGGTGGCCATGCGCCAGATCGGCGCCGCGATCACCGTCGCAACGATGAGCGGGCCGATCCACTTCCGCGGCACGAGGAAGATCAGCAAAGGCCAGAGCAGGTAGAACTGTTCCTCCACCGACAGCGACCACAAATGCCGCTCGATATCATTGGATTTCGGCCAGTAGCTGAATCGCACGTTCGAGAGGTACGCGACATGCCACCAGATGCGATCACGAATCTCGGTCGTGTTCAGGATCGCCAGCACCGCCAGCACGCCGTAATAGAGCGGAAAGATGCGCAGGAACCGGCGCATGTAGAACTGCTTTATCATTCGCCCGACCGACGACTCCCCATCGTCGATCTTCAGTCGGCAGTTGAGAAGGATACGCGTGATCAGGAAGCCCGAGAGCGTGAAGAAGAGGCCCACGCCGATCGCGCCCCACGGTGCCGAGCCCGGCTGGGCGATTGTTCGCGGCATGAAATGCCACCACAGCACCGCCAGCACCGCCAGCGCCCGCACGCCGTCGAGTTGCGGCATGTGATGCATGACGTGCGTTTCGCCGGGGTTCGCGAGCACCGGGTGCTCGCGGTTGTATTGGTCAGTAGGGATGTGCGATTCAGGCTTCACGCAGGAAGTATTCCTCTTCGAGCTGCTTTAACTTCGTCGAGAGCTGATCGAGTTGCCCGTTGAGTTTCTTCGATTTGCCGGCGTCTTTGAAGGCCTGCGCGATCGATTCCTGCGTCGCCATGATCTCGGCCTCGGTGTCGGCGATCGATCGCTCGATCTCCTTCACGCCCATGCGCCCGTACGGACGGGCGTAAGGATTGTCCTTCTTCGGCTGCGACGACGACTGCTGCTTCTTCTGCGGCTCCTGCTTCTTCGCTTGCGCCTTCACAGGCTCCCTGGGGAGCTTCGCAGGCTCATTTTTCTTTCCATGAACCCGGTCGTGCCACTCGTCGAACGTACCCTCAAAATCCTCCATGCCCGGCGGATTGAGGATCAGCAGCCGCTTGGCGATCTTTTTCAGGAAGTAGCGATCGTGGCTGACGATCAGCAGCGTGCCGTCAAAGTTGCTCAGCGTGCGCTCCAGTGCGTCGGCGGACTGGATATCCAGATGGTTGGTCGGTTCGTCGAGCAGGATGACGTTCGGCTGTTCCAGCATCAGTTCCGCCAGCGCCACCCGCGCCCGTTCGCCGCCGGAGAGGTCGCCCATCCGCTTTTCGACGTCGTCGTCGGTGAACAATAGCGAACCGAGAATGTCGCGGACCTTTTTCTCGGGGATCATCCCGTCGTGGACTTCTTCCATGATGGAGTTGTCCGGGTCGAACTCGTCGAGGCGCTGGTCGTAGTAGCCGATGTTGAGGTTCGTGCCCCAGCGGATCTCGCCGTCGTCGGCATCGAGTTCGCCGATGAGAGTTTTGAGGAGCGTGGTTTTGCCGGACCCATTAGGCCCGATGATGCCGATCCGCTCGCCGGGCTTCACATTAAACTCAAGGCCTTTCCAGATCAGCCTGCCATCAAACGACTTGGTGAGGTCGGCGACGCGCAACAACTGATCCCCCGCGCGGGCATCATTGCGGAATCGTACGTGCATCGACTTGCGATGCTGAACCGAATCGACCATCGCGTCGCTTTTCAGCAGACGATCCAGCTTTTTCGACCGTCCCTGCGCCTCGCGGGCACGTTGTCCGGCGCTGAACCGGCGGATGAATTCCTGCTGCTTGGCGATGTCTTTCTGCTGAAGCTCAAACGCCCTCGCCTGCGACAGCTCTTCGAGCTTCTTCTGCTCCAGAAACGCCGAGAAGTTGCCCGGATAACTCTTCAGCGTCCGGCGGGTGAGCCAGACGATGCGTGTCGCAAGCCGATCCAGCAGATACCGATCGTGCGAAATCAGCAGCACGGCACCGGAAAACGCCAGGAGATACTCTTCCAGCCACTCGATCGCTTCCAGATCCAGGTGGTTGGTCGGTTCGTCGAGCAGCAGCAGATCGGGTTCGGCGATCAGCAGCTTCGCCAGCGCCAGCCGCGACCGCTGTCCGCCGGACAGCTTGTCGACCACGCTTTCCCACACATCGCGACCCAGCCCCACGCCCAGAAGCGTCGCCTCCAGCCGGTGCTGCCAGGCGTAGCCGCCTTTTTCGTCGAAATCGTGCTGAACCTTCTCGTATTGCGACAGCAACTTATCCAGTTGCTCCCCCTGCGCGTCGCCCATCTTGTGTTCGATATCGCGCAGGCGGTGGCTCAGATCATGCAGTTCCGCGAACGCCAGTTCGGCCTCGTCGATCACCGTATTGCCGACCTCGAACTCCGGGTCCTGCTTCAGGTACCCGATTTTAGTCCCTCGCGGGATGTTCACTTCCCCCACGTCCGGGGTCATTTCCCCCACGATCATGCGAAAAAGCGTGGTTTTGCCCTCGCCGTTGTTGCCAATCAGGCCCACGCGCTCGCCTTTTTCGATCGAAAGGCCAAGGCCTTCGAACAGCATGCGGTCGCCGAGAATCTTTTCGATGTTGTTGAGTTGGATCAGGGGCATTAGGTCAGGGGGAGGAATGTACCCGCCCGGGCTGGCGTGCAGAAGATCAGGATTCGGATATTCCGCAATTTCCATGGAATTCCCGCCGTCAGCGGGCGCGGGTTGTACGTGCGATTTCGTATCTCGCGCACTTCAACTATACTTGTTGCCCCAGCACAGGAACACGCGCACATGGCTTATCTTCTCGGCATTGATATCGGCACCAGCGGCACGAAAACCCTCATCTGCGACGAGGCCGGCAAGGTGCTGGCAACCGCGATGGCGGAACACCCGATCCATTCGCCCAAGCCCAGTTGGAGCGAGCAATCGCCCGCGGACTGGTGGAGCGCCGCCACGATCGCCACCAAGGCGGTTTTGAAAAAAGCCCGTGTCAAAGGATCGGCGATCAGCGCGATCGGCCTGTCCGGGCAGATGCACGGGTCGGTCTTCCTCGATAAATCCGGCAAGGTCATCCGACCGGCCATCCTCTGGAACGACCAGCGCACGGCAGTCGAGTGCGATGAAATCCAGAAAAAAGCTGGCGGACGCGATCAGCTTATCGAGATGGTCGCCAACCCCGCGCTCACCGGTTTCACTGCGCCCAAGATCCTCTGGCTGCGAAAGAACGAACCCAAAAACTACGAAAAGACCGCCCAGATCCTGCTGCCCAAGGATTACATCCGCTATCGCATGACCAATGAGTTCGCGACAGAAGTCTCCGACGCCTCGGGCACGCTGCTGCTGGATGTGGGCAAGCGGGCGTGGTCGGACGAACTGCTGGGAAAACTAAAGATCGACAAAGCACTGCTCCCCAAGTGCTACGAATCGCACGTCGTCTCCGGCACGCTCACCAAGGGCGCGGCCAGCGAACTGGGCCTCGTCGAAGGCATTCCCGTCGTCGGTGGCGGCGGGGACCAGGCGGCGGGCGCGATCGGGAACGGGATCGTCTCTGCCGGCATCCTCAGCGCCACCCTCGGCACCTCCGGCGTCGTCTTCGCCCATTCCGACAAACCCACCCGCGATCCGCTGGGTCGCGTGCATACGATGTGCCATGCCGTCCCCGGCAAGTGGTGCGTCTTCGGCTGTATGCTCTCGGCGGGCGGGTCGTTCCAGTGGTTCCGCAACCAGCTCGCCGCGCACGAAATCGAACAGGCCAAACGCAAGAAGGTCGATCCCTACGAACTTCTGATCGAACAAGCCAAACACGCGCCCGCCGGCTCCGAGGGGCTCTTCTTCCTCCCCTATCTCACCGGCGAACGCTGCCCGCACGCCGACCCGAACGCGCGGGGCGCGTGGATCGGGCTTACCAGCCGCACCACACGCGGCATGATGATCCGCGCCGTTCTCGAAGGCGTGACCTACGGGATGCGCGACGCGATCGAGATCATGAACGACATGCAGATCCCCATCAAAGAAATCCGCGCCTCCGGCGGCGGCGCGCGGAGCCCGTTCTGGCGCGAACTGCAAGCCAACATCTACAACACCCCGATCGTCCTCACCAACGCCTCCGAAGGCCCCGCCTATGGCGTGGCGCTCCTGGCGGGCGTCGGAACGGGGGTCTGGAATAGCGTCGAAGAAGCGTGCAAGTCCTCCATCTCCCAGACCCTGAAAGTCTCCCCCGCCAAACGCCCCGCTGCGGTGTACGACAAGCACTACAAGGTCTACACCAAACTCTACCACGACCTGAAACAGCGGTTCGCCGATATTGCGACGCTGGCGTGACGCGCAGTTGATATACTATCCCGAGATGACCGCCGTCCTCACCGGGAAAAATCGATCGTCGAAGCCCGCTCGTCCCACGCGGATGAGCGAGGAGGCGTTCGTTGCCTGGGCGTGCAGCAAGGACGTTTCGCGGGTCGAATGGGTGAACGGGGAGGTCGAGCGCATGGCACCGCCGAATTTCGATCACGTGGACGCGCAGGGATGGCTGGCGTCAATCCTGCGACTGTACGTCGAGTTCCATGAACTCGGCGTCGTCGTCGGTCCGGAGTACATGATTCGTCTGGCGTTGCCCAAGCCGCGCCGCCGCATCCCCGACCTGCAATACATCGCCCAATCCCGAACGCATCTGATCAAAAAAGACGGCTTTCACGGCCCGCCCGACTTGGCGGTGGAAATCGTGTCGCCGGACGACCCGGCACGCGACTACCGCGTGAAATACCTGGAGTACGAGGAAGCCGGCGTGAAGGAATATTGGATCCTCGACCCGATGCTGCAACTGTCGCACTTCCACACGCGCGGCCGCAACGGGACGTACTCGGAGATCGAGCCGATCGGCGGCAAAATCCATTCCAAGGTCGTCAAAGGGTTCTGGCTCGACCCAAAATGGCTCTTCGCCGCCAAACGCCCGACCGCACTCAGCGTGCTGAAGCTTCTGGGCGTCACCTGATTCGTCGGAGTGATTTGATCAAAAGGGGTTCTCGTGGAATACGTCAGCGCCACGCGCAAACGCGCGGGTTTACACCCGTTGCCCTAGCATCTCCATCGCAATCCGCGCCACATTCGCCGACGCCCCGCGCCGGTCTAGCGGCTCGATGAGCTTCAGAAGTCTCTGTCGCAACGCTTCCAGCTCCGATGGATTGGCGAGCAGCTTTAGCGCGGCGCCAGCGACGGGTTTCGCGTCGCCGTTCCAGGGGATGAATTCGGGGACGCAATCGATATTGCCGGCGAGGATGTTTACCATCGCGATCTTCGGCGTCTTAATGAGAAACTGCCCCGCCGCTTTCCAGAGCAGCGTGCTGATGCGGTAGACCACGATCATCGGTACGCCGTACGCCGCGACGTGTACCGTACTCGTGCCGCTTTTGCAGAGCACCAGATCGCATTGCGGGATCAGCTCGTCAAACGCGTCCTGCTGAATCTGGACGTTCAAACCCGCCGTCTTCAAACGCTCGCGCGTGTGGGCGTCGCCTGCGGGCGTGGTGGGGACCAGGAACCGCGCAGCCGGATGCGCGGCGGCGATCAGTTTCATCACCTCGATGAGGCCCGACAGATTTGCCGTGACTTCGCTCCTGCGCGAGCCGGCGAGCATGCCGACCACCGGCGGGCGATCGGGGTAGCGCACCTTCGGCACGCGATCGAAACGATTCTCCGGCAGGTCATCGAACAGCGGATGCCCGACGAACGTCGTCCGCACGCCGCGCTGCGCGAACCACGTTTCCTCGAACGGGAAGATCGACGCCATCCGGTCGACGTACGCGCGCACCTGCTTGATACGACCTTCGCGACTGGCCCAGAGCTGCGGTGCGACGAAATAGAGTGTCTTGACGTCGTGCTGTTTGGCGAGTTTGGCGAAGCGAAGATTAAAGCCGGACGAATCGACGCAGATGTGCAGATCGGGTTTGTCCTCGGATCGGTAGCGATCGCCGAGCCAACGTTCAAGGCGGCGCAGTTCGCTGATCCGCTTGAGACCGTGGAGCCCCATGGCCGCTTTCTTCGTGGTCTCAAAATGGATCGTCGCCCCCGCCTCCGCCATCCGCGGGCCGCCGATGCCTTCGACGATCAGCGTCGGGTCGATTTGTCGCAGCGCACTGACGACCCCGGCGGCATGATTGTCGCCGCTGACCTCGCCCGCCGTGATGAATACACGCTTCGACACGCTCGTGTTGTACCCGCATCACGCCGCCCCCGCGACGCCAACCCGATCGCATGTTCCGGTTTTGCTCCCGCTCCCGTGTACCCCGCGGAAGGGTTGGGGTGGCGGATATTGAGGCTGACGTTAAAAATAGCGTCCACCGACGTTCGGTCCCCACCTTTCAAGGGAATCCCGGACCAAGATGCGGCGTCGAACGTCTGATACACTCACGACCATGTCCATCTGCTTCATCAGCGATCTTCACCTCGGCCGCGACCCGGCGAAGACGTGGGCGGAGCCCGTGACATGGTTAACGCCGGCGGAGATCCTCACCCGCCTGAAACGCGTGCTGCTCAGCGAGCAAATTAACCTGCTGGTCGTCGGCGGGGACATGATCGAGCACGGGGACGCGGCGCGCATCGACGAGTTCGTCGACCTCATGAAACCGATCTACGTCCCGACGCTGGTCTGCTTCGGCAATCATGATCTGACGATGCCCGAATCGATGCCACACTGGCGCAAGGCGATCGCTCGCTGGCCGCAGGCAACGATGGCGGACGCGATGCTGCCGGCCGGCGAGTTCGACGTGATCGCGCTCAACACGCACTGGATTGTGGACGATCAGGTTCGCGTCGACTGGACGCCCGGCAAGCCGTGCTGGCCGGCGATTATCGATGGGCAGCGGGCGTGGCTTCGTGAAACGGTCAGCGATTCCGATCGTCCGGCGTTGCTCGTCTGTCACGCGCCGGTGCATATGGTCGCGCCCGGCGAAGCCCCTGACGGCATGACCGCGCTGCGCACGCGCGCCTACCGCGACGCCATCGAAGCCGAACTCGTCCGCTCCGGACGTGGGGAGCGGGTCATCGGGGTGCTGTCGGGACACATCCACCTCGCATCCACCGTTCACGGCTCGGCCCACTCCCCCCGAACGCTGCTCACCAGCGCCGCACTGAGCGAATCGCCTTGCAGCGTGCGCCTGGTCCGGCTGGTGGACGGACACCTGGCGATTCGGAACGTCTCGCTCGAATCGTGATCGCCACGCGCGCCGGCGTTCTGACGGCAATCCTCATCGCTCAAACGAACAAAGCCCACGGCACGCATGCCGTGGGCTTTGATTTTCAGGGTCGGACGAATCCGAAGATCAGTTGGCGCGGCTGGTCAGCAGGGGGAAGTTCTGCTGTTCCACTTCGCGTTGGATGATGATCGTCGGCTTCACCATGATGAGCAGAATGCTCTCGTCGCGGGCGTAGCCGCGATTGGTGAAGGCGCGTTTGAGGAACGGGATCTTGGAGAGGACGGGGACGCCTGCCTCGCGTTCGATCTCGCCGCTGATGGTCGTACCGCCGAGGAGGAGCGTACCGCCATCGGGAACCGAGACGCTGGTGCGCACTTCGGTGATTTCGATTTCGGGCTGCTGGATGAACCCGACGCTCCCGGTCGTCGTACCGCCGTCGGTACCGCCACCGGTACCGCCGCCGCCATTGTTGTTGTTGTTGATGGTACCGCCGAATACGGGGAACGACGAGATGCTGATGATTCGGCTGAGCTGCGGACGCAGTGTCAGCGTGACGTACTTACGATCCGCCGACACGGTGGCGGCGACGTCGAGCACGACACCGGACTGGATGACGTCGATGGTCGGATCGAAGCCGACCGCCTGCTGGCCGACGATCGGGGTCAGATCGCTGACGTAGCTGATCTGG
>JBBQQZ010000095.1:0-11235 GCA_038215325.1 Tepidisphaerales bacterium
AAATCCCCTTGGGGTCATTATCTCAATGCCGAATACCCTCCAGGCGGATGCCTGCGATATTCGGCGGACCGGCATGGAAGACACGGAAGTCACAGATCCCGCCGACACCGAACAAGTCGCCGACGAACAGGTCGACGGCCCCGTGGAAGTTGACGCCGCCGAAACCGACGCGCCCGAATCCGAAGGTGCCGCCGCCCTCTCCATTGACCTCGCGTCGCTCGAAGCCCTGCTTTTTTCCACTCACCACCCGCTGACTGCCGGCCGCCTGGCGGAACTGTTGGACGTCGACGCGACCAAGCCGATCCGCATGGCGATCCGGGACCTCAACGCCCAGTACGAAGCCGGCCAGCGCTCGTTCCGCATCGAACAGGTCGCCGGCGGGTATCAGATGCTCACGCTGCCCGCGTACGCGCCGGTCATCAAGAAACACCAGATGAAAGAGGCCGACGCCAAGCTCACCAAGGCGGCGCTGGAGACGCTGGCGATCATCGGCTACAAGCAGCCGATTCTGCGCGCCGATGTCGAAGCCATCCGCGGCGTCGCGTGCGGGGAAACGATCCGCAGCCTGATGGAAAAGCACCTCGTCAAAATAGCCGGCCGCGCCGAAGTGCCAGGCAGGCCCATCCTCTACGGCACGACCAAACGATTCCTCGAAGTCTTCGGCCTCAACTCCCTCAAAGACCTCCCCAAAGGCGACGAGCCGCTCAAACCGAAACTCGCGGAAGTGGTGGAAGTCACGGGCGCGCCTGAAGACGTTACGTCAACACTGGATCCCGAGCCGGAATCGTGAACATTTGATGTCCCGTGTCCGCGTAGCGGCAGGCACGCGGTGCCGCCCCTCGGACGCTCCAGGCGGGACTTCGTCCGCGCCGCTACGCGGAAATCCGCCTTCTACGGCACCAGTTCCCAACAACTCCTATCTGCGTTTTCGCATCCCCCCTTTTCAAAACCGCCCTTCATCCGCTAATGTCGCTCGTTCGCAACATGAGCAGCTATAACCTGACCCATCTCAAGCAACTGGAAGCCGAGAGCATCCACATCATTCGTGAAGTGGCGGCGGAGTTTCAGAACCCCGTCATGCTCTATTCGATCGGCAAGGACTCGGCCGTCATGGTCCGGTTGGCCCAGAAGGCGTTTGCGCCCGGGCGATTGCCGTTCCCATTGATGCACGTCAATACGACCTGGAAATTCAGGGAAATGATCGCCTTCCGCGATAAGTTCTGTAAAGACAACAACCTGGAACTGATCGAATACATCAATCAAGAAGGCGTGCGCGACGGGATCAACCCGTTCGATCATGGATCGAACAAGCACACAGGCGTGATGAAGACGCAGGCGTTGAAACAGGCGCTGGATCACTACGGTTTCGACGCCGCGTTCGGCGGGGCGCGGCGGGACGAGGAGAAGTCGCGGGCGAAGGAACGCGTCTACAGCTTCCGCGACAAACTCCACCAGTGGGACCCCAAAAACCAGCGGCCGGAGCTGTGGAACCTGTACAACGGCAAGGTGAACAAAGGCGAATCGATCCGCGTCTTCCCGCTTTCAAACTGGACCGAGCTGGACGTGTGGCAGTACATCTATCTGGAAAACATCCCGATCGTCCCCCTCTACTTCGCCGCCCCGCGGCCGGTGGTGGACCGGGATGGGACGCTGATCATGGTCGATGACGAACGCATGCGTCTAAAACCGGGCGAAAAGCCCGAAACCAAGGTCATCCGCTTCCGCACCCTCGGCTGCTACCCCCTGACCGGCGCCACCGAAAGCACCGCGACGACGCTGCCCGAGATCATCCAGGAAATGCTGGTCGCGCGCAATAGCGAACGCCAGGGCCGCGTGATCGACCACGACGAAGCGGGCTCGATGGAACAGAAGAAACGCGAAGGGTATTTCTAGGTTTGAATTGGCCCCAGATTTGCACAGATGACACAGATCGGCACAGATGAAAACGCTGGCACTTTTGATCTGTGTTCATCCGCATCATCTGTGAAGATCTGTGGCCCATTAAGGACAGGACGAATCCAGTGAGCGAGACGATTACCGAAGACATCAACGCCTACCTCGACCGCCACCAGAAAAAAGAGCTGTTGCGGTTTCTTACGTGCGGCAGCGTTGATGATGGGAAATCCACGCTCATCGGGCGTTTGTTGCACGACACCAAGGGCATCTACGACGACCAGCTCGCGGCAGTGCGGCGCGATAGCGCCAAGCATGGGACGACCGGTACGGGCGAGGTGGATCTGGCGTTGCTGACCGATGGTCTAAAGGCCGAGCGGGAACAGGGGATTACGATTGATGTGGCGTACCGGTATTTCTCGACCGACAAGCGCAAGTTCATCATCGCCGACACCCCCGGGCACGAGCAGTACACGCGAAACATGGCCACCGGGGCGTCGAACTGCCACCTGGCGATCATCCTCATCGACGCGCGTCACGGCGTCGTCTCCCAGACGCGGAGGCACTCGTTCATCGTGTCGCTCTTGGGCATCAAGCACGTCGTCGTGGCCATCAACAAGATGGACCTGGTCGGGTATTCGCAAGAGATGTACGAGCAGATCAAGAGAGATTACACGGGTTTTGTCGCCAAATTGGGCATTCCGGACGTGCAGTTCATCCCGATGTCGGCGCTCAAAGGCGACAATGTCGTCGAAAAATCCCCCGCCACGCCCTGGTACTACGGGCCGCCGCTGCTCAATCATCTGGAGACAGTGCATATTGCGTCGGATCGGAACCTGGAAGACTTCCGCTTCCCCGTGCAGTACGTGCTGCGCCCGAACCTGAACTTCCGCGGGTTCGCGGGCACGATCGCGTCGGGAATCGTGAAGAAAGGCGACAACATCGTCGCACTCCCGTCTGGCAAAAAGAGCAAGGTCAAGTCGATCGTGACGTTCGATGGCGAGTTGGAAGAAGCGTTCGCGCCGCAGGCGATCACGATCACGCTGGAAGACGAGATCGACGTTTCCCGTGGCGATATACTGGTCGCGCCCGGCAACGAGCCGCACGTGGCGAGCCAGGTGGAGGCGATGGTCGTCTGGATGCATGAGAAACCGCTCGTGCCCGGGCGCGCGTACTGGATCAAGCACACGACCCGCACCATCGGCGGCGAGATCGCCGAGATCCGGCACGGGATCGACGTCAACACGCTCGAAAAGAAGCCCGCCGCCCAACTGGCGATGAACGAGGTCGGGCATGTGGTGCTGAGCCTGAATCAGCCGCTGGCGTTTGACCCGTACAAGGCCAACTCGTCGACCGGGGCATTTATCCTGATCGACCGGCTGGAGAACACGACCGTCGGCGCGGGGATGATTTTGGAGCACACCGATCGGCGTAACCAGGGCAATCTCTGGCAGCAGCAGCCGGTGGCGGGGAAGTTGAAGCAGAAGACGTCGCACATCGGCTCGACCGAACGCGAGGCCCGCTACGACCAGAAGGCCGCCACGGTGCTGATCTACGGCCTCACCGGATCGGGCAAGGCGAGCATCGCGTACGAAGTGGAAAAACGCCTCTGGCAGGCGAACCACGCGGTCACGGTGCTGTACGGACCCGACATGCGGCAAGGCCTGTGTCGCGACCTGGGCTTCACGGCCGACGATCGGAGCGAGAACCTGCGCCGCAGCGCGGAGGTGGCGAAGATCGTCAACGAGTCGGGGCTGATCTGCATCTGCGCGTTCGTCGCGCCGCACGACGTGGTTCGTCAAAAAGCCAGGGACGTGATCGGCGGGAGCAATTTCGTCGGCGTTTACCTGGAATGCCCTGTCGAAGTCTGTCGCCAGCGCGACAAGAGCGGCGCGTATACGTTGGCCGACGCGGGGAAGATCCTTCAGTTCCCCGGCGTCAGCGCGGTGTTCGAGGCCCCGACCGATGTCGATCTGACGCTCCGAACCGATCAGTTGAACGTGGATGAATGTGCCGAGCAGATCGTTGCGCTGCTTCGCGAGCGCGGGTACATCGCGTAGCGGCGCCAGTTCACGTGCGGTCGGACGCAAGATCGGTACACTGCTGCCCGCGAGGAGCAGTGTGGCCGACAACTCCGATTCAGAGCGTTTTTTCCGCTTCCGCGGCGTCGCAGCAGGCTTGGCCGGCGTGTTGCTGATCTCGCTGCTGACGCCCTACAACAACTACGTCGTCAACAACACCGACATGATCGGCAGCTTCCTGCCGACCAGCGTGGTGCTTCTGCTGGTGATTGCGGCGCTGCTCAACGGGTTTCTGACCCGCTTCGCGCCCTGTGCGGCGTTCAGCAAAGCGGAGTTGACCATCGCGCTGGGCATGACACTCGTCGCCTGCGCCTTCCCGGCGGTGGGGATGATGCGGTACCTGCCGGGACACCTGGTCTCGCCGTTTTATCACGCGGCAAACGACCCGGAATCGAAAAAAGTGCTCGAAGAAGCGGCGCCGGCGGACTGGCTGTTTCCAACCTTCGAAACGACCTCGACCGACCCGGCGGTTCGCGGGACTGATCCCGTGGTCACTGGATTCGTCGGACGGGTGACCATCGACGACCAAACGTTCATCCACCGCGTGAGCGCCGTCCCGTGGCGCGCCTGGGTCCGGCCGGCGGTGACGTGGGGGATATTTTTCGCGGCGCTGCTGGGGGCGGTGGTTTGCCTGACCGTCATCTTCCGCGAGCAATGGGTGGTGGCAGAGCGCCTGGCGTTTCCGCTGGCGACGATCTACCTGGCGCTGGTGGAGCCGCCGGAACCGCAACGCTTTCTCAACGGTCTGCTGAGCAACCCGCGGTTCTGGATCACCGTCGCGTGCGTGATGGCGGTGGATCTTCTCTTTGGGCTCAACCAATACTTCCCCACCGTGCCGGCGATCAACCTCAGCATCGACATGCGGTCGCTGATGTCCGAGGCACCGCTGGTGTTTACTGACTGGTCATTCAAGTCGCAGGGGATTTTCTTCACGATCATCGGCATCACGTTTTTTATGCAGTCGAAGGTGGCGTTCAGCCTGTGGTTTTTGTTCGTGATGTCGCAGGTGGCGCGGATGTTCGCCGGCACATACGGCGCGGATTTCAGCACCGGGATGGAGACGGACCAGATCTTCGGATCGACCGCGATCTTCGGCTGCATGATCCTTTGGCTGGCGCGGCAGCGTCTGGCGATGATCGTGCGGCACATGTTCCGCGCCCCCAAACCAAGCGAAACGCCCGGCCGTTATTTGTCGCACCGGGCTTCGGGCTGGGGACTGCTGCTGTGCGTCGCGGCGTCGGTGATGTGGTTGTGGATGGCGGGCACGTCGCTGATCGGAGCGGTGTTGATCGTGCTCATCCTGCTGGTGCTCTACACGGTGCTCGCGAAGGTGATCGCCGAGACGGGGTTGCTGTACGTGCTGATCCCGGTTCCGGTGAACCGCGTATGGGTTTACGCCGCCCAGGACCTGCCCGGCGGAGCGCGGTCGACGATCGGGACGTACTTTTTCTCCAGCGTCTTCTCGGGCATGCTGACGCACGACCAGCGGCAATCATTGGCGCCGTTCGCCACACACGCCCTCCGTATCGCCGACGAGCAACCCGCCATCACGAGGCGCGCGGGCGTGTATCTGATGTGGCTGGTGGTGGCGATGGTGCTGGCGTACGTCGCCAGCGGCGCGGCGTCGCTCTACATCCACTACAACTATGCACTCACGCTCGATTCGACCGGCAACGGGCTGGACAACGACAACTGGGGCTGGTTCAACATGCCCAAAGTGATCGGGCTGGCCCAGACGCAGGAATTTATCCCTCCACGCAACGGGCCGGTGGAATCGCACTCGAGGGTGGGGTTCTTTGGCATCGGCGCCGGAATCACCGCCGCGCTCGCCTGGTCGCATTTGCGCTGGCCGGCGTTTCCGCTGCACCCGATTGGGTTTCTGCTGGTCTATACATGGGGTTTGCGTATGACGTGGTTCAGCATTTTCGTCGGCTGGCTGGCGAAGGTGCTGGTCGTGCGCCTGGGCGGATCGCGCCTGCTGACCACCATGCGAGCCGTCTTCCTCGGCCTCATCGTCGGCGAAGCGATGGCGGCGGCGATCTGGCTGATCGTCAGCCTGATCCTGGCGCAATACGGGTTCGAGTACAAAACCATCCGACTACTGCCGGCATAACTATTTGCCGATGCAGAACGAGCTGAAGATCCGGCCCAGCACGTCGTCCGGCGTCACCTGCCCCAGGATGCGGCCCAGTGCGTCCAGCGCCTCGCGCAAGTCGTGTGCGATCAACTCCGCGGCACCGGTGTCGATGCTGGAGCGGGCGTGGGTTAGGGAGGCGAGGCTATCGTCGAGCGCCTGAAGATGACGAGCGCCCAGCGCAAGGGTTGCGCCGGAATCGCGTAAGCCGTAGGCGAGGTCGGAGAGCTTGCGTTCCAGCACGTCGAGGTTCGTGCGATAAAGCGCGGAGAGGTCGATCGTCGGAACCCCGCCCGGAGAGCGGGGCTTTGAGGCGAGGTCGGATTTGTTGCGTACGATCAGGTCGGGGGCGCGCGAGAGGTCGAGTGGTGCGTCGTCTTCCGATGCGTCGAGCACTTGAATAACAAAGTCTGCTTCTTCGATCGTGCGCCGGGCGCGGTCCTGCATCTGCGCGTGGATCCCGTGCGGGTCGTACCCGACCGCTTCCAGCCCCGCCACGTCGATAATCGTCACCATCCCACGATCCAGCGCGATCCGCACGCTGAGCGCATCCCGCGTCGTCCCTGCGACCGGCGAGACGACGGCACGGTCATGCCGCGCCAGCGCGTTGAGCAGCGTGCTCTTCCCCGCGTTCGGCCGGCCGACGAGCGCGAAGCGGGGTTCGTGGGAGAGCCGCTCGATTCGGGCGGTGTTTCGCAGCAGGTCGTTGATCCCCTGCTCGATCCCATCCAGCCGCGCCCGCAACTGCGCTGCCGAGATGAATGAGATATCCTCCTCGACAAAATCGATGCCCGCCTCCAGCAGCGCCAGCCCGTGCGCGAGCTGTTCCATAATCGGCTTCAACCGCCGGGCGAGCTCGCCGGAAAGAAGCTGCCGGGCGGCCTGTAGTTCGGCGTCGTTGCCGGCGCTGATCGTCATTGCCACCCCTTCGGCCTCGGTAAGATCGAGCCGGCCGTTCAGGTAAGCGCGCGAAGTGAATTCGCCCGGTTCCGCATGACGCGCGCCACGCCGCACCAGGTCTTCAACGATCAATCGCACCAGCAGCGGATTGCCGGGGAGGTGCAGTTCAACGAGGTCTTGCGCGGTGTAACTTTTTGGGGCGCGGAAGACGTAGATCCAGGCGGGGATGGAGGGACGGTCCTGCGAAAACGCAAGCGAGGGGGGCATGCGAACGGGCGTGCGATACGCGCGCGGCTCGGTCGGCGCCTGCCCGCAAATTTGCGAAAGCAGATCGATCGCCTTCGGTCCCGACAGGCGCACGATCATCCGGGCGGCCGGACCCACCGCGGAGGAAATCGCGACGATCGTGTCTTCGATGTTCACAGTAGAACGGGCGTCCCGCCCGTTTCCTCAAAGCGCACGGGCCAGACGCCCGTGCTACTTCTTTTTCTTTTGCCCCTGCTGGGCCTTCTTCTCCGCATCTTCGCGGATCTGGTCGGCTTTCTGCTGGAGCTTGGCGAACCAGCCGAAGATGCCCGCGCCCTTCTTGGCGGGCGGCAGCGCCTTGGCGCGATCGATCACTTCGCCATCGACGATGTTCGGGCCGGTCGGCTTCAGCGCTTCCTGCTGGTCGATGTGCCTGCGAATGATCTTGCTTTCGATCACGCCGAACACCGTGCTGGCGAAGATGTAGATGTTCAGGCCCGAGGGCATCGGGTAGAGCATGATGGGGAACATCAGCGTGGTCATCCACATCATCATCTTCTGCTGCTGCTTCTGCTCGTCAGTCATCACCGGCGGCTTGGGCTGGAACTTGAACTGGAAGTAGAACGCCAGCGCCAGCAGAAGCGGGACGATATTCAGCCCGTCGATGTGCAGGAACAGGAAGCTGAACTGGTTCGCCGGCGCCAGTTCGATCAGGTGATCGGGCTTGGACAGGTCGTTGATCCAGGTAAGCCCGTACAAGAACGGTTCGTGGCGCAGTTCAAACGTGGTGGACAAACCGCTGTAGAGCGCGATCCAGATGGGCATCTGGAGGAACATCGGCAAACAGCCCAGGATGGGGGTGGCGCCGTGGTTCTTGTAGAACTCCATCATGGCGCGATTCATGGCTTCTTTGTCGTCGCCGTACTTCTTCTTGATGCGCTCGATCTCCGGGCCCATCTTTGACATCTTGGCCATGTTGACCTGGGACTTCTTCGTGATCGGGTGGAGCAGCGCTCGGACGATGAATACCAGCGCGATGATCGCAACGCCCCAGTCGCGGAAGATCGAGTGCATCCAGCCGAGCAGGGTCATGAGCCAGTCAACGAGCGTCTGGAAGGTGCAGTAGCTGCACGACCCGCTGATTTCCAGCGTGTGCAGGTATTCGATGCCGCTGCCGGCGTAGTAGGGATTTTTGAGCAGGGTTCGCAGGCGCGGGCCGAAGAACGCCTTGGCGACGATTTCGCGTGACGCGCCCGGCGCGAGTTGGCCGCTGGGCGTGGTGTCGAGCGTGATGAGCACCTGGCGGACGTGCGATTCGGCGTCGGGGTTGATCACCTCCGCCTTGGCCTTGGCGATCCAGTTATCCAGCGGGCGAACGATCGCGTTGAAATAGTTCCCGCCGGCACCGATCCACAGGAGCGGCTGCTGCTCTTTATCGACGGTGAAGTCCTTGCTCGGCGCGTCCTTCGTAAAGCTCTCCAGGGCTTCGTACGTGAACGCGACACCCTTCTTGCCCTTGTACCCCACGATGACCTGCCGGTCGCCACCGCGCGCCATTTCGCTGACGGGGAAGGTCGGGCCGATCAGCGTGCTGGATACCTCCAGCGCCGCGCCGCTGAGATTCGTCGATTTCTGCGAGAAGCGGACTTCATAACCGCCTGCGCCGGCATCGGCGGGGTCGTTGCGGGGATAAATTTCGTATGCCTTTTCCAGCCGCACCAGCGGCAAGCCGCTGGCGTCAGCAAGATCCAGGGTGAGCGTCGCGGTGCGATCCGTTCGCTCGACGCGCCACACCTGATTCGAGATGTCGGTGGTCTGGCCGTTAAGCGTGACCGACCGCGTGGTGAACGCGGCCGTGCCGGCGTCGCCGTAGGGCTTTTCGAAGGTGAAGCGCTCGTCGGAATCGACGCGCTGCTTGTATTCATTGATGATAACGTGCCCCAGCCCCCCGCCGACGGGGCTGACGGAGAGTTCCAGGGCGTAGGTCGGGTCTTTCGCTGCCGCCGACCCCAGGACGACCGGCGCGGTCGGCCCGGTGGTCGGGATCGCCTTCACCGCCGGCGCGGGGGTCATCGCAGGCGGGGTGACGATCGCGGTGCCGGGGGTAAAGGTCGTGATCGATTGCGTTGTCGCCGGCGACAGTGTGGACGTCGGCGCGGTCGGCGCCGATGTCGTGGAATGCGTCGTCGGCTGCGTGCTCGGGGGCGTCACGAACCCGAAATACGTCATCAGCGGACCCCAACTGAAGAGGATCGCCGCTGAAATGGCAATGAATACAACCAACCGTGTACGTTCGTTCATCTAGCTACCGTTATCTTCCGTCTCTGAGTCGATCCCCGAGGAAATTATCGAGGTCCGGGATCGCGTAAACCTTCTTCACCGTCGTATCAATGTCGTACTCGACACGGATGAAATCGATGGCGTTTTCATTCACTAACACAAAACTGGCGCGCGGGTCGCGGTCGCGCGGCTGCCCGACCGAGCCGACGTTGATCACCGCTTTTTCGGTCGTGATCTCAAAATGGTTGTCCAGCTCGTCCGGCGAATAGAAATCCGGGCCTTCCAGGAAAACACCCGGAACGTGCGTGTGCCCGACGAAACAAACCCGCTCGAATTTCTCAAAAATACTGTGGAACTTGCCCGGATTCGTATAGATATCGTCCGGGAAGATGTATTCGTTGATCGGCCGGCGCGGGGAGGCGTGGGTGGCGACGAACTCGCTGGTCCGAATGCGCACCGGCAGGTTGCCGATAAACTTCCACCGCTCGCTGCGCCGCTTCAAATCCGGGTCGTCCTCGAACTGCCTGCGGGTCCAGAAACACGCGGTTTCGGCGCCCTGGTTGAAATTAAACGGCTCAAACAGCACCGCAAAATCGTGATTGCCCATCAAGGCCGCTCGGGCGCGGGTGGCGACGATGTCGAGGCATTCCGATGGATTCGGCCCGTATCCGACGATATCGCCCAGACACAGAATGTGCTGCACCTGCCGCTTGTCGATCTCCGCGAGAACGGCGGTCAGGGCTTCGAGATTGCCGTGGATGTCACTAATGATCGCGAACAAGGGCCCTGGCCTCACTGAAAATTCGACAGACCCGACACCCTATCAGATACAGGCCAAAAGCGTCAAATAGCGTAATCTGCGCCGATCCCGTCAGCCGCACACGGTTGTGACACACTTCCACGCCGACGCCTGCTGGGTCGGATCCGACTCCACAGGAGTCGGCGTGCAGGGAACGCTTCCGTGCCTAAGGTGCCACCACACCTGTTTCGAATAGGACAATCCCTAGCTTTCTACAAGTTGTCCAGATTACAGCACTTATACACTTTCGCGGTTCCTCTACCGCTTGACGCCTGCTTTTGCCGACGGAGAAGGTAGAATCAACTCGGGCTCGGCGGACGTTTTCTGACGTGGGCCCGACACATTAAGCGAGGAACTCTATGACCCCCACGTTTGCCTACTCCTTCGACCGAGACAACTACCACGGCAGCTACCCGACGCGCCAACTCGCGCTCGACGCCGCCATGACCGCGCTCAAAAACCGGTCCGATCAGCCCGAAGGCATTTTCGTCGCCCAGTGGGTTGAACCGAACCCGCAGTCGTCGAACCACGCCGACAACCTGATCGAAGCCATGCGCGACCGCTGGCAGGCGTCGCCCGAGCCGGGCGCGTTTCTGGAGCCGATGTCCGAACAGCAATCCGCCGACCTCGACCACGAGATCGACCGCTGCATCCGCGGCTGGCTCGCCAAGCACAACCTCCTGCCGGCCCCCACCAAGGTCCGCGCCGTCAGCGAACATCCCGTCCCCAACGTCCACCACGTCGACGTCCCCGCCCACGAACGCGAAACGTCGCTGATGGGCGAGGCGTAAGTCAGGTAGTTGCCAGTTGTAAGTTGGTAGTTGGCAGAAATGCGCCGACCCGGTTAATGGCACAAACCCAAGGACCACTGGCAACTCCGCCCCCCCACGGCAACGTCAGCG
>JBBQQZ010000096.1:0-11054 GCA_038215325.1 Tepidisphaerales bacterium
TACCGCACGTCGATGCGGCGGCTGCCGGGGTATCACAATAGGCATGCGGGGAAGCGGTGCTTCGTGATCGGCAATGGGCCGAGCCTGCGGAATACGGATATGTCGCTGCTGAAGGACGAAATCACCTTCGGCACCAACCGCATCTACATGAACTTTGACAACATGGGCTTTGAGACCAGCTATCACGTGTGCGTGAATGAGTTGGTCGTCGAGCAGTGCGCGAAGGACATCGCGAAGCTGAAGATGCCGAAGTTTCTGGGGTGGCATTGCCGGGACCTGATCGACTTCACGCCGGACACACAGTTTTTATGGACGCGCTCGGGCCTGCGGAGCTGGTTCTTTACCGATCTCACCGAGGGGTGCTGGGAAGGTTCGACCGTCACGATGGTCGCGATCCAACTCGCGTTCTACATGGGCTTTAAAGAGGTTGTGCTGATCGGCGTGGATCACAGCTACAAGTTTGAGGGCAACCCCCACGCGGCCGTCACCAGCCAGGGGGATGATCCGAACCATTTCGATCCGAACTACTTCGGCAAGGGCTTCAAGTGGCATCTGCCTGATCTGCAAGGCAGCGAATTGAGCTACCGCGTGGCCAGGCACGTGTTTGAGACGTCGGGACGAAGGATCGTCGACGCGACGGTGGGCGGGAAACTGCAAGTGTTTCCGAAGGTCGATTACTACTCGCTGTTTGATGCCGCGCGTTCGCGGGCCGCTTAAGGAGTGTGGGTGATGACGATAACGAAGCCAGGATGGCAGGAGCGGGTGTGCCGCGTGGACGGGATCGACGCACGCGGGTGTCTGTTCCACGTCGCCTCGGGCGCGGAGAACTTTCGCGTCACGCAGTACGGCGGCGAGCGGGAATTCACGCAGCAGATGACCGAAGCCGTGGCACCGGGCGAAACGTTCTTCGACATCGGCGCGTGCATCGGCTTCGTCGCGATCCATGCTGCCAGGCGGGGCGCGAAGGTGTACGCGTTCGAACCGGATCCGCAGTTCCGGTCGCGGCTGGTGCAGAACGTGTCGCTCAATGAGCTTCATGACGTGCATGTTCTCGGCTGGGCGATCTCCGACGCCGACGGCACCGCGACCCCGTTCACCGATGGCCAGCACGGGCTGTCGCCGACCCTGGCGCCAAGCACGGGGCGCGGATCAATCGAAACCCCGCTGCGATCGATCGATTCGGCGATCGCGACCGGGGAACTGTCGATGCCGCACGTGGTGAAGCTGGACATCGAAGGTGCCGAAGTACGGGCGTTGCGAGGCATGCGCCAGACGCTCGCCCACGACGACCGGCCGAGACAACTGTTCCTGGAAGTTCATCCGCCTTTCATCCAGCAGTTCGGCGACGACCCCGCCGAGGTCGAGGCGATTCTTTCAGGTGCCGGCTACAAGCTCATTGATCGCCGCGGTCGGTACGAGCAACTGCACGAGATATGGGAGGCCGCATGAAACCGCGCATTGCAGCGATCGTGCCGATGCGGAACGATTCCAAACGCGTCCCCGGCAAGAATTGGCGGCCGCTGGGTGGCAAGCCGTTGTTTTGCCACATCGTCGACTCCATCCAACAATCCGGATGGGTGGATGAAGTGATTATCGACACCGATTCCGACGCCGTCCGATCCATCGTCCGCAAGGAATACCCCGGCGTCACGCTCATCGATCGGCCGGACCATCTGCGCGACGACAAGCTGCCCATGAACGACGTGCTGCTGCACACCACGTCGCAGGTGAGCGCCGATTATTACCTGCAAACGCACAGCACCAACCCGCTGATCAAGCCCGAGACGATCGCTCATGCGATCGAGCAGTTGGTCGATTCCAACGGCACGTACGATTCGCTGTTCGGCGTCACGCGGTTGCAGCAGCGACTGTGGGACCAGCTCACACGCCCCATCAATCACAACCCCGCCATCCTGCTCCGCACGCAGGATTTGCCGCCGATCTATGCGGAAAATTCGTGCTTGTATCTGTTCTCGCGAGCGAGCTTGCAGAACCATCACAACCGCATCGGGGCGCGTCCTTTGATGTTCGAGATCGATCGCGTGGAAGCCTGGGACATCGACGAAGAGACCGATTTCACCATCGCCGAAATGCTCTACACCGCCATCCAACAGCAGCGGAGGTCCGCAGCATGAAAACAAAATGGAACGTTCTTCTGTCGGCCCCATACATGATCCCGTTCGTCGATCGCTTCAAACCGATCCTCGAAGCCGAAGGGTGCAAAGTCATCGTCCCGAATGTGAACGAACGGCTCGAAGAATCTGAACTGCTCGAACTCACCCAGGGCATCGATGGCACGATCTGCGGCGACGATCGCTACACGCGCAACGTGCTGGTCAATGCCCCGCGATTGAAGATCATCAGCAAGTGGGGCACCGGCATCGATTCGATCGACCGCGCCGCCTGCGATGAACTGGGCATCCGCGTCGGCAACACGCCCAATGCGTTCACGATCCCCGTCGCCGACAGCGTGTTTGCGTATATGCTGAGTTTCGCTCGTCAGACGCCCTGGATGGACGACCACATGAAAGCCGGCCGCTGGGAGAAGATTCCGGGCCGCACGCTCAGCGAATGCACGATCGGCATCGTCGGCGTGGGCAACATCGGCAAAGAAGTCGCCCGGCGCGCCAGCGCGTTTGGCATGAACGTGCTGGGCACCGATATCAAACCCATCGACAAGCACTTTCTCTCCGCCACGCGCATGGAAGTGACGTCGCTGGACGACCTGCTGAAGCGCAGCGACTTCGTCACGCTTCATACCGACCTGAACGAAACCAGCCAGCACCTGATGAACGCCAAACGGTTTGCGGCCATGAAACCGTCTGCGGTTCTCATCAACACCAGCCGCGGGCCGGTGGTGGATGAGAAGTCGCTGGTGAAGGCGCTACAGAAGCAGCAGATCGCCGGCGCCGGACTTGACGTCTTCGAGCACGAGCCGCTGCCGGCCGATTCGGCGCTCAAGGGCATGAGCAACGTCCTGCTCGCCCCGCACAACAGCAATTCCAGCCCCGCGGCGTGGGAGCGGGTGCATCAGAACAGCATCCGCAACCTGCTGGCCGGCCTCGCCGAAGTGAAACGACCATCGCGTGTGGCAGCGTGAGAATGGGCCACAGATTGCTCGGATGGACACAGATCCGCACAAATAAAGAGCAGACAAAAATGGCGTTTCTTCATCCGTGTCCATCTGTGCCGATCTGTGTCATCTGTGGCCAATCCAAACCAATTGCAAAAGAGAAGACATGAAACGCGTCGTCGCCATCACAGGGGTTTGCGGGGGGATCGGGCTTGCGACCGCGCGCGTGTTTTACGAAGCCGGATGGATCGTCGTCGGCATCGATCGCCGTGAGCAGGATGGTTCCGACGGCGTTCACCAGTTCATCCGCTCCGACGTTTCGCAGGTCGAAGCGCCGCATATGATTTTCGAGCAGATCGCCTCCAGGCAAGGCCGGCTCGATGCGCTGGTCAACAACGCCGCGTGTCAGATATGCAAGCCCATCGTCGAGACGACGGCCGAGGAGTTCGACACGATCATGGCGTGCAACGTGCGATCGATTTTCCTCTCCGTTCAAAAAGCGCTCCCGTTGCTCAAAGCCAGCGGCGGGTCGGTGGTGAACATCTCGTCCGTCCACGCCGTCGCGACCAGCAGCGGGATCGCCGCGTACGCCGCGTCGAAAGGAGCGCTGCTCGCGCTCACGCGCGCCATGGCGCTGGAGTTCGGTGAGATCGGCATCCGCGTCAACGCCGTCCTTCCCGGTGCCGTCGATACCCCGATGCTGCACGCGGGTCTGTCGCGCGGTCATGTCAGTGGGACGGACATCCAGAAAAAAATCCGCGGCCTAGGCAAAAAGCACGTCATGGGCCGCGTCGGCAAACCGAGCGAGATCGGCCAGACCATCCTGTTCCTGGCCGACAACGACCGATCCAGCTTCATGACCGGCCAATCCCTGGTGGTCGATGGCGGGGCGACGGCAAGGCTCAGCACGGAGTAGAACGTGGTGAGTGCTGAGGACGGAAGCTCCCCCCTACGACCGAGCGCCATCGCATGAACTTTCGACTTACCCAACTGCTTGCTAAGAAATCCAAAGCGGGCGTGCTGTCGTCGATCCCGCTCGCGGAAGACCCGCTCACCGACTGGTCGGCCCGCGTCTTCAACGTCTCGCGAACCCAGTACGTCATCATCACCAACACTGCATCGCTCTACTCGGCGGTGATTTACGCGCGAGGGCTGAACAACGCTCACGAGTTGATTGTCGGACTCATGGGAGCAATCGCCGACACGATGAAGCAGGACGGATTTGCCGCCGCTTACGATCAGCGAATCGCGAACCACAGCGGCCCCAATCGTTTCGCAACACCGCTAAATCGAAGCGTCACCGGGTCGATGACCGATATGGTCGACCGCGCGAAGTGGATGCTTGCCAACGACCTTTCGCCGGACCAGGTCGCGTCGAGACTGAACGATACTCCCATGTTCGCCATAAGCGGCCCCGACGGCCGGCCCGGGGCATTTCCCATCAAAGCGATCAAGGCGTTGATCGACAATACCGCCCGCGCACGTGAACAGTAGCGGCGGCTTCTGTACGCGGAAACACGGGTTGAAACCGCGTGCCACAAGCGGGCGGCGTATCACGCATCACGCATCACCCATCACCCATCACTCCACACGCATCATTCCTCAGCCCATATCCAATTTTATCACGCCGCGCTGTCGCTTGACCGCGATGATGCGGGTTTTGAGGGTTTCGAGCAATTTGCGCGGGCTGGCGATGGATTTGAGTTGCAGGGTCGGGGTGGTGGCGTCGCCGGAGATGATGGTGATGGTGCCGACGTTGAACATTCGATCGAGCGGACCCTGGGCGAGGCTGACGTCCTCGACGTGCCAGAGTTCGAGCGTGTCCATGTTCTTGAAGATCAGCCCGTGCTCGTAGTCGATGCGGTAGTTGGTGACCCGGAAATAGTTCCTGCGGACCAGCAGCGAGGGCAGGATCCAGCAGATCAGGCCCAGCGCGATGAAGACGACGTAGACGATCCAACTGACCTGCTCCGTCATCGCCGAGGCGAGGATGAAGGGGATGGCCATTAGCAGCACGCCGGCGAGGGTCCACATGGCGAGCGTAAAAATTTCGCCGCGAAGTTTGGGGGAGCCCTCGTAGTAGATGACCTGGTCATCAACGGGCGCTGCGGCGCGGGCGTCGGGCGGGGGGTCGATGATCGATTCGAGATCGCTGGGTTGCTGGTTCATGATTTGTCCTCCGAGAGCTTTTCGATCCGCTTCCAGATGGCAGGCGTCACGGGCATGACGCTCAGTCGGGAGATGCGGACCAAATCCCACCCTTCAAACGCGGGGTCGGATTTGATTTGCTGAAGTGTAACGGGTTTGGCGAGTTTGCGTTTGGGTTTCAGATCGAACGCGACGAGCTTGGGGTCGTTCGCCTGCGGGTCGGGATAGGGATTGGTGACCACCTCGGCCACGCCGACGACCGCTTTTTCCTTGCCCGTGTGGTAGATGAACACCAGGTCGCCCTTGGCAATCTTGCGGATGTTCTGAAGCGCGGTGGCATTCCCCACGCCATCCCAAACACCACGCTTGTCGGCGACGAGTTCGTCGTAGCTGTAGTCGTCGGGCTCGGTTTTCAGAAGCCAGTAGGCCATGTCCCTATCCCTTTTACTAACTCGAGAGTTATCCACGAATCTTCACGAATCGACACGAATAAAAGACAAAGACGTTGGAAGCCGCAGATTAACGCAGATGCACGCAGATTAGTATAAATGCATATTATCTGCGTTCAGATGCGCTCAGCTGCGTTCGTCTGCGGCTTCCCGTTATTCCAAGTCTTTATTCGTGTCGATTCGTGAAGATTCGTGGATCAAATCTTACATCACCAATCGCGATGCCGGGCCCGCGCCTTGTGACGGATCGCCGCCTGCGGCACCCGGGCGGGCGAGGGGTTTTTGCCAGGTTTGGCTGACCTTGCGCAGAAGGTCGGTCAGGTCGTACTCGGCGATCGAGTAGGACTTGAACTTCAGGTGCCCGGCGATCTGCGTTTGCAGTGCTTCAAATTTCCGACGCTGCTCCTCCGTGGGCGGCAGGCCGGCGCGCTCATTGTGGGAGATCTGCGTCAGAACGCTGTTGAACTCCTTCAGCAGCGACGAGGCGTCGGGGTCGTCCTGGAGCGACTTCTGCGCGGACTTGTATTTTTCCACCGCAGGGTGGTCGGCGAGCAGGTCGGCGACTTTTTGGGCGGCGTCAAGAATCGATTGTGTGTCACTGGCCATATCCATTTCCTTTGTCTGAGGCCGTATGATAGTCGAGGGATGCCAATGGATCGATACGCGCGGCAGATTCTCCTTCCCCAGATCGGCGAGGCCGGTCAGGCCCGGATTCGACAGGCCACCGTCCTGCTCATCGGCGTCGGGGCGCTCGGGTGTACGATCGCCGACCAACTCACGCGCGCCGGCGTCGGCAAATTAGTGCTCGTCGACCGCGATATCGTCGAAAAAACCAATCTCCAGCGGCAATGCCTGTTCGATGAAGTCGACGCCGCCCAGTCCCGCCCCAAGGCCTATGCCGCCGCCATGCGGCTGGCGGCGATCAACCGGCGGGTGAACCTCATCCACAGCATCAGCGACGTCACCCCCGACAACATCCGCGACCTGCTCTATGTTCACACGCCCACGGTTATTGTCGATGGGACGGACAACGTCGAAACACGCTATCTCATCAACGACGCGTCGATTCAAGCCAACATCCCCTGGATCTACGGCGCCGCCACCGGGGTGGAAGGCCGCGTGATGCCGATCATCCCGGGTCGCACGCCGTGCCTGAGGTGCGTGTTCCCCGCGCCGCCGGGGCCGGGGGAGTTGCCGACGTGCGATACTGCGGGGGTGCTGAATAGCGCCAGCGCGACGGTCGCGTCGCTTCAGGCTGCGGAGGTGATCCGGCTGATTGTCGAAGGCCCTGCCAACATCGCGGCGGAGATGATCACGATTGATCTGTGGAATCGCCGGTTCCGCACGATCGATTTCTCCGACGGTCGCCGGCCGGAGTGCGTGGCGTGCGTGAAGCACCAGTTTCACTATCTCAACAGCACCGCCAGCCTCACCGCCACCCTCTGCGGCCGAAATACCGTGCAGGTGCGCCTGACCAATCTCGCCGCCGAACGGGGGGATGAATTGCTCGAACAACTCGAATCACGCCTGAGCGCCGCACTGGTGCCCGTGAATCGCACGCCGTATCTCATCCGCGCCCGGCTCGACGACAAGCTTGAACTCAGCGTCTTCGCCGACGGCCGGGTGCTGGTACACGGGACGAATGATCCGTCGAAGGCGCGATCGGTCGTGGCGAGATATCTGGGTTGAGGGTAGGTTGTCTGGCTCCCTCTCCCGCGAGTACGCGGGAGAGGGAATAAATGATGCCCGATACCACCCCCAAAAAGCGCCTCTGGTTGGACCCACTGCTGGTCGTTGCGATTGCGCTCCTGGTGTTTTCGCCGGTGTTGACGACGACGTTCTCGCCGCTGGACGATTACCAGATGCTGGCGCGCAATCCTGCGTATCATCCGCCCACGGGGCAGGGGTTGATTCGTCAACTGACGCAGTCGCAGTTCAACATCTACGCACCGCTGACTTACGCGACGTGGTACGTGATCGGCATGTTGACGTACGCGAACGGCGAGTTGCCTGCGCTGGGGTACAAGATCGCGTCGTGGCTGGCGCACGCGGGATCGGCGGCGGCGGCGTGGTGGGGGCTGTGGCTGCTCGTGCGGCATCGGGCGGCGGCGGGGGTGGGCGCGATGATCGTCGCGGTGCATCCGCTGATGGTCGAATCGGTCGCGTGGACGACCGGTCTTAAAGACATTCTCTGCGGCGGGCTTAGTTTTCTCACGATCGCGCTTTACGTCCGGCGCGTCGAAACCGGCAAGCGAAAGTGGGGTCGCTGGGCGCTGGCGGCCTCGATCCTCGCCATGGCCGCCAAGCCCACCGCGATGACGCTCCCGGCAATGCTGCTGGCGGTAGATTTCTGCGTGCGAGAGGTGCCATGGAAGCGTCGCCTGCGCTCGATCGCGCCCTTCGTGCCCGCGGCGGTGGTGTGCGCGATCGTGATTTACGCCGTTCAAAAGTCGATCAACATCACACCGGCGCCGATCCACCTGCGGCCGTTGATCGCGATGGATGCGCTGGCGTTCTACATCGGCAAGGTGCTCTGGCCGCTGCACCTCGCGGTCGACTATGCCCGCACGCCCGTGGCCGTCCGGCAAAGCGGCGCACTGGCGTGGACGTGGGTCGTTCCGGTTGTCGCACTGCTGGCGTTGCTGGCGACGCGAAAACGGCTCGTGGTGCTGGCGGGGGTGCTGTTTTTGGTTCCGTTGTCGCCGGTGCTGGGTCTGGTGACGTTCGACATGCAGCAGTACACCACCGTGGCCGACCACTACGTTTACCAATCGATGCTGGGCGTGGGGTTGCTGGTGGCGATCGCGGTGGTGCGCTGGCGGATGGTTTCGGTGATCGCGGGGGTCATGTTGATCGGGCTGGGGACGCTGAGCGTCCGCCGGCTGATGCTCTGGAATCATCTCGATCAGCTCTTCGCGGACTCGTTGCGGCATGTTCCCGAATCCCGCCTCGCCCGGCAACTGCTCACCACCCTCGCGATCGAGGGCGGCGACTATCTCGAAGGCGAACGGCTGGCCCGCGAGGCGATCGCGCTGGGCGGCGACGAGATCGCGCTGGATAACCTCGCACACGCGCTGGAACGCCAGGGACGCCTCACCGAGGCTGCTGCGGCGACGCGGAAGATGCTCGACTACCGCTCGGATCGCGTACCCCTCTACCGGATCAAGCGGTTGTTCGTGCTCGCCCAGCGGATTCCCGACGCGGATTTGGCGAGGCACGTCGCGATGCACTGGGCGGCAATGGACCCGGCGGACCCCACCCCGCGACAAATTATCCGCGATCTCGGGCCTGTAACGCGACCAAATCCGTGATATCCTAGTTGCCTGTGGGAAATGTAGGAGTTATGATGTTGACCGTCGATCCGAAGATACCCATCCCGCTACACTTAGACGTTGCCGTAGCGGCGCGGATCGCGTCGCATTTGTCCGCGGCGTACCCGTTGGAAGCGTGCGGCGTGCTGATCGGATCGGATTCGCAGGACGGTCGCCGCGTTGTTGACGCGATTCCCGTCGAAAACGCCTGGCCAACGCAGTCAGAGAAGGCCCGCAGGTTTATCCTTGATCCCCAGCACCAACTGCGGATCGAACGATCGCTCGACGGGACCGGAAAAAGCCTGATCGGCTTCTACCACTCCCACCCCGACCACCCGGCCGAACCGAGCGCGTTCGACTTGGAGGCCGCATGGGCGACCTACAGCTATTTGATCGTGCGGGTGTCGCGCGACGGAGCACAGGAAATGCGGTCGTGGCTGCTGGATGACGCCATGGGTCGTTTCATTGAACAACGTGTCGAGCAACGATTGTCCGACTCGCTCACGCCGACCCCTGTGGGGTCGGATCCGACTCCACAGGAGTCGGCGTGGGGTCGAGACGTTCCGCGCGGTAAAATTTGATTTCGTCGCGACGATCCCATACACGTCGCAACAGGCACATACACGGAGACCAACATGCCTCTCAAGCCGCACGGGAAGATTTTCAACAACATCACCGAAACCATCGGCGGAACGCCGCTCATCCGGCTGAACCGGATCGTGCCTGCCGGCGCGAACATTTGCGTCAAGTGCGAGTTCTTCAATCCGCTGTCGAGCGTGAAGGATCGTATCGGCGTTGCGATGATCGAAGCCGCCGAGAAGGCGGGGAAGATCGACTCAGAAACGTTGATCATCGAACCCACCAGCGGCAACACCGGCATCGCGCTGGCGTTCGTCTGCGCGGCCAAGGGTTATAAGCTGACGCTCACCATGCCCGACAGCATGTCGATCGAACGTCGCAAGCTGCTCAAGGCGCTGGGCGCGAGTCTCGTGCTCACCCCCGCCGCGGACGGCATGAAGGGCGCGATCGCCAAGGCCGTGGAACTCGCGAGTCAGCACCCGAAGAGCTTCATCCCGCAGCAGTTCGAAAACCCCGCCAACCCCGAAATCCACAAGGCCACGACCGCAGAGGAAATCTGGGCGGATACCGACGGCAAGGTGGACGTGGTGGTCGCCGGCGTGGGCACGGGCGGCACGCTCACGGGCGTGTCGGAAGTGATCAGGCAGCGTCGCCCGTCGTTTCGCGCGGTGGCGGTGGAGCCGGTGGCTTCGCCGGTCATCACGCAGACCCGCGAAGGCCACGACGTGAAGCCCGGGCGTCACAAAATCCAGGGCATCGGTGCCGGCTTCGTCCCCGCCAACCTGCACATGGCTGCGGTCGATGAAGTCGTCCAGGTGACCGACGAAGAGGCGTTCGAATGGGCCCGGCGTCTGCACAAGGAAGAAGGCATCTTCGGCGGCATCAGCTCCGGCGGCAACGTCGCCGCCGCCATCAAGCTCGCCCAGCGCGCCGAATACGCCGGGAAACTGATCGTCGTCATCCTCCCCAGCATCGGCGAACGCTACCTCAGCACGCCGCTGTTTGAGCAGGAATAACCCGAGGTCGCTGTCGAACGCGAAGAAGCGAAGAAGCGAAGGTTATCCTTCGTTGCTTCGCCTCTTCGCGTTCGTTCATCAATTCTGCCAAACGAACCCAATTTTTGACTGAAGTTATTGTCACAAATAGACTTGCGCTTCGTCGAATGACGCGGCGATCGTGACGGAAGACGGAAGACGGAAGGCGGAAGATGGCAAACGAAGGGCAATCGAACATCACGTGGCACGCCGGGCAGGTCTCGCAGGAAGAGCGCAGGCGGGTGCTGAAGCAGAAGGGCGTGACGGTTTGGATGACCGGCCTGAGCGCGTCGGGCAAGAGCACCATCGCGTCGCTGGTAGAGCAAAAACTGCTCGCACGCGATCACGTGGCGTATCGACTTGACGGGGACAACATCCGCTTCGGGTTGAACAAGGACCCCAAGACGCTGATCGAAAAAAGCGGCTACGACGAAGCAGCGGCGAAGCGGTTTGGGGTGGG
>JBBQQZ010000097.1:0-10831 GCA_038215325.1 Tepidisphaerales bacterium
TGCTCGACCAGCGGCAGGCCGCAGACGATGCCGATCTGCTTCTGCAAAAACGTCCCGACGCCGATCACGTCATCCCCGATCGACAGCCGCGACGTCACGTCATCGCTCGCCGGTCCAAGATCCTCCGCGCGGGCAAGCTGAATCAGGTCTTTGAAAGTGTTGACGGGCGGAAACGGATACATATCGCTCCATTATAGGGTGCGCCTTTGACGCACCAGTTGGCCGAACGGTGCGTCAAAGACGCACCCTACGTCATCGTGCCTATCGCGTCACGATTGCCAATGTAGCACGCTACATTGATGTCACATCGCCCGAGCGTCCTGCGATTCATTCCAACTCCTTGCCCGGCCAGCACTTGGCCGGATCGACCGTCGGCGCGGGGCACAAAGTTACTTTTGAGTGTGCTACATTTGCTACATTTCCCCCACCATTCCCGCCGGAGTTCCCGCCTTTCCACAGGCAACCTCGCATCCTATCTACCGCCACCACCCGAAAACGTCGGCGACAAACATCGTGAAAAATAGGGCCATGTGCGCTCGTGAACGACCCCGTCCCAGTAAAACGGGCGTCCCGCCCGTAACCACGGCCGGGTCGGCCGCGCTACTGTAGGGTGCGTCTTTGACGCACCGCTTTCTTGCGTGCGATTCGAGTGACGGTGCGTCGGAGACGCACCCTACTCAATGCGCTTTCGACTTCTTCGCCCCCTGCTTCCCCTTGCTCTTGGGTTGCCAAATCTTCGATTTTTCTTCCTCGTAGACGCCGCCTTTGCTGGAGATCGTCGGGGCGCCTTTCAGTTCGTTCACGCGATCGCGCAGCTGCGCGGCGCGTTCGAATTCTAGGTTCTGGGCCGCCGTCAGCATTTCTTCTTCCAGTAGCAAGATCAACTCGGTGTGATCGAGCTGGGCCTCGTTGGCGGCGCCCATGGCTTCGGCGGCGGTTTTGCGGGCGCGGATTTCGCTCTCGAGGCTCTGGCGAATCGCCTTCACCACCGTCGCCGGGGTGATGCCGTGCTCGGTGTTGTACTTGGTCTGGATCGCGCGGCGGCGCTCCGTTTCGTCCATCGCGCGCCGCATGGCGGGGGTGATGGTGTCGGCGTAGAGAATGACCTTCGAATGCACGTTTCGCGCGGCCCGGCCGATCGTTTGGATCAACGACGTTTCGCTGCGCAAAAAGCCGGTCTTGTCGGCATCCAGAATGCACACCAGCGACACTTCGGGCAAATCCAAACCTTCGCGCAGCAGGTTGATACCGATGAGCACGTCGAACTCACCTCGGCGCAGGTCGGCGAGGATTTCGGTGCGTTCGATGGTCTGGATTTCCGAGTGCAGGTAGCGGCACTTGAGCCCGGCCTCCTGGATGTACGCCGAGAGGTCTTCGGAGAGTCGCTTGGTGAGCGTGGTGACGAGCACGCGCTCGCCGCGAGCGACGACGATTTTCACCTGTTCGAGCAGGTGCGGCACCTGGCCTTGCGCGGGGTGGACTTCGATCACCGGATCGATGAGCCCGGTCGGGCGGATCACCTGCTCGACGATTTCGCCTTCGGTTTTCGCGAACTCGATCTTGCCCGGCGTGGCGGAGACGAAGATCACGTTGTTCCACATCGCCTCAAATTCTTCGTACTTCATCGGCCGATTGTCCATCGCGCTGGGTAGGCGGAAGCCGTGGTCGACCAGCACTTCCTTGCGCATGCGATCGCCGACGTACATCGCACTGATCTGCGGGAGCGTGACGTGCGATTCATCGACCATCATCAGGAAATCTTTGGGGAAGTAGTCGATGAGCGTGTACGGCTTTTCGCCCGGCTGTCTGCCATCGAAATGGCGCGAGTAGTTCTCGATACCGGAGCAATAGCCGACTTCCTGGATCATCTCCAGGTCGTACTTGGTGCGTGCGAGCAGGCGCTGGGCTTCGAGCAGTTTGCCCTGGCCGCGAAGGTGCATGACTTGCTTGTCGAGTTCATCGCGGATGTTGACGAGCGCCCCGCCGATCTTCTCCTCCGGCATCACATAGTGGACGGCCGGGTAGATGAAGATCCCGTCGCTGCTGGCGAGGATCTCGCCGGTCAGCGGGTTGATGGCGTCGATGTTGGTGATCTCGTCGCCAAAAAATTCGACGCGGTAGGCGAATTCTTCATACGACGGATGCACTTCCATCACGTCGCCGCGAACCCGGATCGTGCCGCGTTTGAAATCGAAATCGTTCCGCTGGTATTGCAGGTCGAGCAGTTTCTTGATCAGGTCGTCGCGCTCGATGGGCGCATCTTTGCGGATCGAGACGACGCTGTTGCGGTACTGCTCGGGCGAACCCAGACCGAAGATGCACGAGACCGACGCGACGATGATGACGTCATCGCGACTGACCAGGTGAGACGTCGCGCTGAGGCGCAAACGGTCGAGATCGTCATTTCGCGACGCGTCTTTTTCGATGTAGATATCTCGCTGCGGGATGTACGCTTCGGGCTGGTAGTAGTCGTAGTAGCTGACGAAGTAGCCGACCGCGTTGTGCGGAAAAAGCTCCTTCATTTCCTCGTACAACTGGGCGGCCAGTGTTTTGTTGTGGCTGATGATAAGCGTGGGCTTTTGAAGCTGCGCGATGGTGTGCGCCATCGTGAAGGTTTTGCCCGATCCGGTGACGCCCATGAGAGTCTGGAATTTTTTCCCCTCTCGCACGCCGGCGACGAGTTTTTCGATCGCCTGCGGCTGATCGCCCTGGGGCTGATACGGGGATACGACTTCAAACTGTGGCATGGGGGGTATTGTAGGGGGTCTGTACGGGTTCGTCTCTCGGGAAATCTCTAGCGTATTGTCGGCGCATTGTCGGCGGCAAGAAGGTATACTCAGGGTTCACGTCCGAGGGTAATCGCACGTCTGATCGTGCAAGGAGAAGTTTTCATGAATGAAGTTCGTCCCACGATTCGTCCGCTTGGATCGACGCAGGTTCGCATCAATCCGCCGAGGGCTGACAACGGCAACGCATTAATCGACCCGCTGGCCGAGAATTCCGCGCACCTTGCCGCTGATGAGCCGCTGCTGCTCGTGGATGATGCGTCCGTCGATGCGGTCGCGGAGCATCAGAGGAAGATCCGCTCGTACGACGAGGGTGCCAAGCACC
Source organism: Tepidisphaerales bacterium (assembly GCA_038215325.1). Classification (GTDB taxonomy): domain Bacteria; phylum Planctomycetota; class Phycisphaerae; order Tepidisphaerales; family Tepidisphaeraceae; genus BPJO01. Next base: position 3,112 of record JBBQQZ010000097.1, read on the forward strand.
GTCATCACGAATGGAAGCGGCAGCTTCATATCACCCAGAACGGCGCAACCCGCGTGAAAAGCTTCCACGGGAAATATTCCGATCAGGGCCTGGCGTTCCTCGACGATTCGATCAACGAATGGCTGGACAGCAACCCCGAAGTGGACGTGAAGTACGTCACCAGCACGGTGGGGATGTTTGACGGCAAGATCAAAGAACCGGCGCTGGTGTTGAATGTTTGGTATTGATTCGAATGGTCGTAGGTCGTAGGTCGGGGGTCGGAGGTCGTAGGTCGGGGGTCGGGGGTCGTGAGTCGGAGGTGGTGGGTCGGGGGTCGGGGGTCGGAGGTCGTGAGTCGAAAGGTCGGTTGAAACCACCTACGACTTCCGACCAACGACCTACGACCTACCACCCACGACCCCCGACCTACCACCCCCGACCCACCAACCAAAAATTTCAATGATATTCCTGCAACGGCTTCACCGTCCAGCCGTGCTTTTGGAGTTCGGCGATGCCGCGCGCTCCGGCGCGGGCGGCGGTGATCGTGGTGAGGATGGGGACGCGGTGCATGACCGACATCGCGCGGATTTTGCCTTCGTCGGTGGCGGGGCCTTTCTTCGTCGGCGTGTTGACCAATAGCTGGATCTGACCGTTCTTCATAAAGTCGCGCACGTTCGGACGACCCTCTGCCAGCTTGTTGATGCGCTCGGCCTTGACGCCGGCGGCGATGATCGCGTCGTACGTTCCGCCGGTGGCGACGATCTTGAAACCGCACTGTTCGTACGCCCGGGCGATCTCGCCGATCTCGGGCTTGTCGCGATGGTTGACGCTGATAAACACCGTCCCCGACATCGGCAACGCCGCGCCGGCGGCGATCTGGGCCTTGGCGTACGCGGTCGCGAAATCGTCGTCGATGCCCATCACCTCGCCAGTCGAACGCATCTCCGGACCGAGGATCACATCGACGCCGGGGAACTTGCTGAACGGAAAGACAACTTCCTTCACGCTTACGTGCTTCGGATCGGGCTGCTCCTGCACGCCAAGCTCATCCAAACTCTTGCCTGCCATGACTTTAGCGGCGTAGGTGGCCCAGGGAACGCCCGTCGCCTTGCCGACGAACGGGATCGTGCGGCTGGCGCGGGGGTTGACCTCAATCAGGTAGATCTCGCCATCCTTAATCGCGTACTGCACGTTCATTAACCCGCGTACCTTCAAGGCTTTAGCGAGCTTGTGCGTGTGATCCTTCAGCTTCCGCACCGTCTCCGGCGTGAAGCTGTAGGGAGGCAATGCACAGGCGCTATCGCCGGAGTGAATACCGGCTTCTTCGATGTGTTCCATCACGCCGCAGATAACCGACCGGCCGTTGCCGTCGGGATCATAGTCGGCGATGCAATCGACGTCGCACTCGGTGGCGTGGTCGAGGAACTTGTCGATCAGGATCGGGTTGTCTCCCTCCTGCTTCACCGCGATGGCCATGTAGTGGTTGAGCTGGTCCTCGTCCGAAACGATCTCCATCGCGCGTCCACCCAGGACGAACGACGGACGCACCAGCACCGGATACCCGATCTGGGCCGCGATCTTTCGGGCATCGTCGATCGACCGCGCGATGCCGTTCTCCGGCTGCTTCAGTCCAACCTGCTCGACCAGCGTACGGAACTTCTCCCGATCGCCGGCCGCTTCGAGCATGTCGATCGACGTGCCGATGATCGGCACACCGGCATCGTGCAAGCCGCGCGCGAGATTGAGGGGTGTCTGGCCGCCCAACTGCACGATCACGCCTTTGACCAGATTCCTACTTGCCCCTTGCCCCTCCGCACTTGCCCCTTTGAACGGTCCGCCGTTCAACCGCTCACAGATATTCAGCACGTCTTCGTGCGTCAGCGGTTCGAAGAACAGCAGATCGGAGGTGTCGTAGTCGGTCGAAACCGTTTCCGGGTTCGAGTTGATCATCACCGACTCATACCCCAGTTCCTTCATCGCGAAGGCCGCGTGGACGCAGCAATAGTCGAACTCAATCCCTTGGCCGATGCGATTGGGACCGCCGCCGATGATGATGACTTTTTGTTTGTCGGTGAGGCGGATTTCGTCTTCTTGGGCCAGGTGCGAGTCGCGCGTTGCGAGTTGCGAGAAAGGCGTTTCGTAAGTGCTGTAGTAGTACGGCGTAGACGCTTCAAACTCGGCGGCGCAGGTGTCTACCAGTTTGTAGACGGGCTGCACACCCGCCTCGATTCGCGCACGCCTCACTTCGGACACCGGCTGATTCCAGATGTTCGCCAGTTGCACGTCACTGTAACCATTCTCCTTGGCGCGACGAATCACGTTGGCAAACACGTCCGGTTGTTCTTTGCGAATTGCCCAGTGTCGCAGCGCCTCCTCCGGCGTGCCCTCGAAATCCACCAACTCCTTCATCTGCGCCAGAAACCACGGATCGATATGCGTCAGCCCGTAAATCTGATCGACCGTCCACCCCATCTTCAACGCATACCGCACGTAATACAGCCGTCCCTGCGACGGAACCGCCAGCTTGCGGCGGAGACGTTCTTCGGGGATGGGGTATTGTGATTCAGTAGAACGGGCGTCTCGCCCGTTGGCCACGGGCGAGACGCCCGTGCTACGTTCAGCGTTTAGCCATTTGTCGCTCTTGTCCAGCCCAAAGCCGTACCGCTTCACTTCCATCGAGCGGATGCCCTTCTGAAGCGCTTCCTTGAAGGTGCGTCCGATCGCCATCGCTTCGCCGACGGACTTCATCTGGGTGGTGAGCGTTTCATCGGCGTCGGGGAACTTCTCGAACGTCCAGCGGGGCAGTTTGATGACGCAATAATCGATGCTGGGCTCGAAGCAGGCTGACGTGTACATCTCGTACTTGCCGTCTTTGCCCTTCTTGCTGGTAATCGGGTTGGGCAGTTCATCGAGCGTATACCCCACCGCCAGCTTTGCGGCGATCTTCGCGATCGGGTAACCCGTCGCCTTGGAGGCCAGCGCCGATGATCGCGACACGCGCGGGTTCATTTCGATGACAACCATGTCGCCGTTTTTCGGGTCGATGCCGAACTGGATGTTCGATCCGCCGGTCTCGACGCCCACGGCCCGGATGACCGCGAAGCTCGCATCGCGCATCTTCTGGAATTCTTTATCGGTCAGCGTCTGGATCGGCGCCACGGTGATCGAGTCGCCGGTGTGGACGCCCATGGCGTCGATGTTTTCGATCGAGCAGATGATGATGCAGTTGTCGTTCTTATCGCGAACGACCTCCATCTCGTACTCTTTCCAGCCGATCACGCTTTGCTCAATAAGTACCTCGTTCACCGGGCTGGCATCGATGCCGCGTTGGACGATTTCCTCGAACTCCTCGACGTTGTACGCGATGCCCCCACCCGTGCCGCCGAGCGTGAAGGCCGGGCGGATGATCGCGGGCAGGTCGACGATTTTGAGCACATCGCGGGCGTCGACCATATTGTGGACGACCCCGCTGATCGGCGTTTTCAGCCCGATCTCTGCCATCAGTTCCTTGAACCGCTGGCGGTCTTCGCCGCGGAAGATAGCTTCGCGGTTGGCGCCGATCATCTGCACCCCGTATTTTTGCAGAATACCCTGATCGAAGCACGCCATGCCCGTATTCAGGCCCGTCTGCCCGCCAAGCGTGGGGAGCAGGGCATCGACGGGGGTGCCGTTGGCTTTTTCGCGCGCCAGGATTTTTTCGACCGTTTCAGGGGTGATCGGCTCGATGTAGGTGGCGTCGGCGAACTCCGGATCGGTCATGATCGTGGCCGGATTGCTGTTGATGAGGACGATGCGGTAGCCCTCTTCGCGCAGCGCGCGGCACGCCTGGACGCCGGAATAATCGAACTCGCAGCCCTGGCCGATCACGATCGGACCCGAGCCAATAATCAAGATGGAGTGTATGTCGGTTCTGCGGGGCATTTCGGGGGCGAAGATACAGGAACTTCTATCGTGAATACAGGAAGCGGGTGTTATACTTTGGGTATGACGACGCAGAACCTCTGGCAACGTCTCCGCAGGCGCCCGTTCACACCCTTTCGCATACACCTGAGCGGGGGTACGCAGTATGACATCTTCGATCCCGAGCAACTCGCGGTGACGAAAACCGGCGTCGATGTGCTGATCCATGACGACGACACCAACCCCGATGACATCCCCGATCGCTTCGTGATGCTGTCGCCGCTGCATATCACGAGAGTCGAGGACTTACGAGCCAAAACGCGCAGCAAGCGCGCCAGCTAAATGCTCCCCATCGTCCTCCATCACGGTATTTTCGGTTGCGACCGCATGCGGATCGGCCCGCTGGTGTTTTCGTACTTTGGCGGCGGGATTGAGCACGAGATCGCCTCGCGGGGGCATCCGCTGATCGTGGCGAGGGTTTCCAAGACCGCCTCCATCGCCCACCGGGCGGCGGAGCTGAAGCAGACACTCCTCGAACGGCTTGCCGGGTCGGACGACCGGGTGGTGATTCTGGCGCACTCCATGGGCGGGCTGGACGCCCGCTACATGATCGACAAGCTCGATATGTCCTGCCGTGTTGCAGCGATGATTACGCTTTCCACCCCTCACCGCGGATCGAGTTACGCCGACTGGGTGCTCAAAAACATCGATAAGAGCCGGCAGGCACAGAACTTCCTGAAATTCGTCAAGCTCGATCTCGCCGGCTTGCGCGATTTGACTACCGAAGCCGTCGCGCGCTTCAACGATACCGTCCTCGACCACCCCGAGGTCCGCTATTTTTCCGTCTCGGCGGCCAGGCCGTGGCATCGCGTGCCGGCGTTTTTGGTGCATTCACACCGCATCGTCTCCCGCGAAGAGGGTGAAAACGACGGCGTCGTCTCCGTCAAAAGCGCCGCATGGGGCACCCACCTGGAAACCTGGCCCGCCGACCACATGCACATGATCAACCGAAGGTACGTGATCGAAATTCGCAGCCCCACCGGCAACGTCCGCAACCGCTACGCCGGTCTGCTCGACCAACTTGCCGCACGCGGCATCGTCGCTCCACGATCGGCAAGTGCTTTGCCTACAATGGGCTAGGAGCGGCCTTGACCCACCGGACACGCGGGGATGCGTGAAGCAGGAGTCTCATGATTCATATGGCCATTGTCGGCTGCGGCGGTGAGGCGAACGCTCATGCCCAGATTCTCAAATCGATTCCCGACTGCACGGTCACCGCGTTGGTCAGCCAGACCGCCGCGCACGTCGAGCAGTTGCAAAACGACTCATTCCCAGACGCCCGCGCTTACACCGATTTCGAGTCGATGCTCCACGACCCGCCCGCCGAACTCGACGCCGTTCTGCTGTTGACGCCCCACGCGCTGCACTACCCGCAAGCCAAGGCGTCGCTCGAACGCGGGCTGCACGTGCTGACCGAAAAACCCATGGTCACGCAAACCGACCACGCCTACGACCTCTGGCGACTCGCGGAGGAACAAAAAAAAGTCCTCTCGATTACCTTCCAGGCCCCGTTCAGCGCCGAATACCAGTACCTCAAAACCCTCCGTGAAGGCGGCCGGCTCGGGAGAATGCAGATCGCCCAGGGGTGGCTGGGGCAGGATTGGATGAAATCCACCCTCCTCACCTGGCGCCAAGACCCAACCCTCTCCGGCGGCGGGCAGCTTTATGATAGCGGCTCGCACGTGCTCAACAGCATCCTGTGGCTGATGAACGACACCGTCACCGACGTCGGGTGCTTCATCGACAATTGTAGCACGCCGGTCGATATCAACGGCGTCGCGATCATGAAGTTCGACTCCGGCGCGATGGCGTCGCTGGCGATCGGCGGGAACAGCGTCGGCTGGGACGTGCGCGTGATGCTACAGACCGACCTAATGTCCATCCACACCGACCCGCACGGCGCGTTCCTTGAAATCAAAGGCAACGCCGATTTCCGCTACCCTCACGTCCCGGTCGACAACACGCCGGCGGCGTTTACGCCGCACCGCAACTTCATCAACGCCATCCTCGGCCGCGAAGAACTGCAACTCACCCCTCGGCACGGCGTGGTGCTCTCCACCATCATGGACGCCCTCTACGACGCCGCCAAACGCAACACGATCGTCAAGGCCGCGACCGTTCCCAAAACCCTCGAACCCCCATCTGCTTAGCGCCGCATCTTGATGTGGGAGGCCGTTGAACAGCCTCCAGATACCGCGCGAGTTGTCAGGCTGTTCGGGCCGCCACACCCGTCTGCAATCCGCTCTAAACTTGCAACTGTCGCCCAAACATGCCAACAATCGCGATATGACTTCCCGCGTCAGCTTTTCCGTCTGGGGACCCGCCTTTGGTCACGATCTGCGAACCGTCGCTCCGCTGGTGCGCAAAGCGGGTTTTCACGGGATCCAGCTCGATGCCGGTTCGCGCATGCTGAACCTGGCCGAGCTGTCCTCCTCCGGACGGCGTGAGGTGCGGCATTTACTCGGCTCGATCGACCTCCAGCTCACCTCGATCCGCATCGACTTCGGCGGCGCGGGATTGGGCCCGACCGCGGACGCGGACCGCGCGCTCGACCGCGTCGATACCATCCTCAACGCCGCAGCCGAGTTGGCGTGCCCGGTGGTGTGCATCGACCTCGGCCGGCTCCCCCCCGTCCAGCGCGTCGCCCGGCCGCGCCCGAAAGTGACCGTCCAGGACGCCGGGCTGCTGATCCTGCCCGACCCCGTCGCGCCCGTTGAACCCGAACCCGATCCCGTGCCGACCAAGATCGACCCGGCGTTGATCTCGCATTGGCAACAGGCGATGGAACAACTCGGCGAGATCGCCGACCGGTACGGCGCGGTTGTGGCGCTGGGCAGCACGCTGAGTAGCTTCGCGGGGCTGGCGTCATTGCTGAAACAAGTGAATTGTCCGTGGTTCGGCGTGGATTTCGATCCGTCGCTGCTCTTGCGGGATGAATGGTCGCTGACCGATCTGTTCGACGAGGTCGGCCCGCTGATCCGCCACGTCCGCGCCCGCGACGCTGTGAAGGGCGAAGATCGCCGCACCAGGCCCGCGATCATCGGGCGAGGCGATGTCGCGTGGCGCGACGTCCTGCACCACCTCGATGACGCCGGCTACAACAATTCCATCACCATCGACCCGTCGGAATTGAACGACCCCAGCGCCAGCGCGATCGCGGGCGCGAAGCAGCTTAAAGCCATCCTCGAAACCTAAAACGCGCGCGGCGGGGTCAGCATCGCTGACGCTGAGGAAGGGGATGGGGATGGGGAAGACAGGGTCAGCGAAGCTGACCCCCGCGGCGCAGGTAGCCTTACTCGCGCGGGAGGTCTTGTTCCATCAGCAGGTAGTGCGTCGTATCGAGCCCCAGCCCACGATAAACGCGTTGGGCGCGTTGGTTGTCCTTTTCGACGTACAGCCGCAGCATGATCGCGCCGGACTTGAGGGCTGCGTCGCGCGTGTGGGCGTGGAGGATCTTGAAGATTCCCTGCTTGCGGAAATCGGGATGCACGTAGACCGACTGGATCCACCAGATGTCGCCGTTACGCCAGTCGGACCATTCGTGCGTGATCATGAGCTGCCCGACGACCCGTCCTTCCATCTCCGCGACGAAATAGACGCCCTTGTTCTCGTCCGCCAGCACCGCCTTCACCCCGGCGGCGACGGCGTAGGGGTCGAGTTTTTTCAGTTCCGTCTCCAGTGCCATCTGGATGTTGAAAGTCGTGATAACGTTCGCGTCGGCGGCGCTACCGCGACGAATGTGGACGGCCGGTGTACTGCTCATGGCCCCGGAGAGTACTTG
>JBBQQZ010000098.1:0-10801 GCA_038215325.1 Tepidisphaerales bacterium
CCAGGTTCGCACGCGCAGCCACCAGAGCAGGCAGCCAACGTTCAACGTGCAGAACAGCCACAGCGGCATGTACATCTTCGCGTCGCGCGAATAGATCAGCAGATACGCACTGAAACAGCAGATCGTCGCCGCCAGCAGCGAGACGCGCGGGCCGAAGAGTTGGCGCGAAAGGAAATAGATCGCCGGGATCATGAGTGTGCCCGCGATCGCGGGGACCAGGCGCAGAAAAAACGGCGTCATCGGGATGCCGCCTTCAATCAGCCGGTGCGTGGGGGTGAAAATCTTCTTTTCGCCGGATTCGGTGATCTCGCCCCAGTAGGTCATGCCCTGCGCGATCCACCACCCGAGCTGATAATGCATGGGCGTGAAGGTTCCTTCGGCGAGCTGATCGAGCAGGTCTTCGTGCGAGCCGATGATGCGACCTGCGGTGGCGGATTCGTCCCCCCAGATGGTCGGCCGATCGAGCGCGACAAACCGCAGGCCGGCGCCGATGAGCGTCAGCACCACCAACACCACCAGCGGCCACCGCGACCGGAAAATCGATCGCGGCGGGGCAGGCTGGTACGTCGGGTCGGTCGCGGCAGAGGTCATCGCATGAGGTACTACACACGAGATGACGTTTCATTGAAACGAATCGCGCGAACACATCCCGAAAAGTGCCCAAGGCGATCGCATGTCCCGGTTTTACTCCCTCTTCCGTCCACCCACGGAGGAGGGTTGGGGCGGGGTTTCCCGGCGGCCATTGAGCAAGCATAGCAGCAAGGCCTTCAATGAAGTCGACGTGAAAGAACTGCCGCACGACATCCTGAACTACTTCTACGTCGCACGGTAAAACGCTGAACCAGCCGCAGATGGACGCAGATAAGCGGAGATACGAGAAGACAATTCATCTCGTTTCATCTGCGTCCATCCGCGTTCATCTGCGGCTCCACTGCATTGATTTCATTCGTGTCGATTCGTATAGATTCGTGGATCAATCCTCTGCGACTTTGCATCTCCCTGGCCAATCGGCATTCCGCTGTGGTCCCGCGCGCCTACGATCCGATACTGATTAGGATCGAGGCCGTTATGCATAAGAAGAAGATGCCCGCCGAAAAACTGTGTGTCTGGTGTGACAAGCCCATTTCCCCCGCGAGGCTGGAAGCACTGCCGGGCATCACCAGTTGCATTGATTGTGCGCGAAAACACAACGTGAAGTACGACACCAGCCACATCGAAGTGGCAGAGGCGAGCCAGATCGACCGCACGGGGTTTGCCCGAAGCGATTGATCGCGGAGTTCTTCTCGCGTTCCCGCCCCTGACAAGAGTAAAAAGCCCGGCCTTGAGATTGCCCGCGCCGACTCTCCTTTTCGGGTCTTCCGCCGCTTTCGGTCAATTCTCCACGGCCGAATCGAGTGTGCTACATTTGCTACATCGTCCCTCGCGACCTCAACCCCGGCCGGCCAACGACTTACGGCCACCGCGCTCCAAAATCCGATGTAGCATGCTACATTCCGCGCTACATTCGCCTCAGACGAACCGCGGCTTGATTCACATGTCAAACACCGCGCGCGGACCCTCCACATAGACCCCCCGCGCTGCGCATTTGTCACGACAAACGCGCAGCGCCGACCAAAAAAATCTGTAAACCGGAGTTCCTCCCCCCATCCCCCGCCCCGAGACCGGCGGGTTGGACCTCCCCCGCAGACCGCCGACCCTATCCTTCCCGCCTCCTCCGCCTCGAGGATCCGGCCCATTCTCATATCAGCTTGCCCGTGAACTGATATGATAATTTCACCAAAGCCCACGGCGGATTCAAACTCCAATCGCAACGGCGAGTTCGTCCGCGAGGGCTTCGTTGGGGGTTCGCCAGTTGAGGCATTTGCGAGGACGATTGTTGAGCAAATTTTCGGCGTGCTGTTTCGGTGTCCAGGGCGTTTTCGGGCGCTTGATCCCCGGACTATTTCATTTCGGCGCGGCGATCAGCAACGGAATCATCGCGGCGTTGTTGTTGCGCCAATACACGTCTTTGCTGTACTGGAAATCTTTCGTCTGCCCGGAGCGAGTTTCTTCAAGAATGGTTCTGAAGTTGCGTTTGTTCCACGTCGTCTCGCCGACGGTCGCTGTCATCTGGGCGTCTTTCACGACAAACATTGGGGTCGTTTTTTCGGCACCTTGTGAGTAAATGAAGCCACCAAGAATTTCTGTCCTGCCCCCATCGACGGTTTCGCAGATGGTGCCGGCCTGCTCGGTTTTCAGCCCCAGCACCCAAAGCGTGCCCCCATCATTGAGGATTTTTCGCTCTTTGGATTCGGGATTGTATTGCCGCATCCAGACGTTGCTTTTGTTGATGACGAATTGGCCGACGCAAACGTCTTCGATGAAGAGGTCGCCGGCGCCGTTGTCAATGATCTTACCACTACCGAAAATCATACCGCTGAACGTGACCGGCCGGCTGCTCGCCTGCTCCAATGACAAGCCCCCTTGATACAAATCGATCCGATCGAGCACAACCTGCGGCGCGGCGCCGTCTACGACGCGAAACACGCCCGTGCCAGCTAAACGGCATTCGAGCGAGGTGATCCGATGGATCGCTCCCCGCACGAGTACGGTGCCATCGATCCGCCACATTTTTTTATTGGTTGAGACCGGGAAATAAAGGGTCGTGCGACCGGAATCGATCGCCTTCTGCACGGCTTCGGTGTCATCAAGATCGTCATCCGGACTGCCCCCGAATTCCGCCGGGCTGACCCATTGATCGAGTGCGTCTTGCGGCGCGATCGGTGTCTCCTTGACGGGCAGGCGCAGCGAACTCTTCCTCGATCCCGATTGAGCGGCGTACGGCGCGTGAGACACCCATTCGCGAACGTCGCCTGACGGTGCGTCCTGACGGGTGCCTTGCTCTGCGATATTCTTAACGCCGACGGCGTAGCCGGTGGTGTTGACGTCGCGCACGAACATCGCCCCGCTGTTGGTCACGGCGGGCAAAGTTGCCGCGCCCCTAGTGCCAGTCAGCCGCGAGTCGAGCAGCGTGATCAGCCCGTTTTTTGACGCATTTTTGATCGCCGTCACGCGATTGTCGCTCTCCAAACCCCGGACGGAGACGACCTGCCCATCGTTACGCAATCCCACGACCCGCTGGCCGTGCAGCTTGATGAATTCCATCGTCACGCTATTGACGACGTGCTTCAGGCCGATGCCGATGTCAAAGCCTGCGACCTCTACATTCTTGGATCAGGCACGGCCCCTGCTCGTCGGTGTAACCGAGATCGAGTCCGATCACGCCCGCGCCGTCGCCGGACACAATGGTTACGTCGCGCATCGAGCCTTGATTGTTGGCAACGAATTGGATGCCAATCGCACCGGGGTTGCCCTTGCCGGTATCGACGGTGAGGTTGCGGATGCTATTGCGAAAACGTTGGGCGGGTTTTTTGCCGGTCCAGATCACGGCCTTGGGCGTCGCCGCGTCACCGAAACCGGCGGCCCGGTCGGGCAGGCGTATGCGCACGCCTTGGCGGGTTTGGCCTTGCAGCATAATGCGTTTCTGGGCCACCCCGCCGTGAGAGGGGTTGAAAAACCAGGCCGAATCCCCGAAAATTCACACGATTTCTCGCCTTGGCACGGCAGATCGCCTGAAACCGGGATAAAGGCTTGTTCAGAGGACTCAACTGGTGTTATATTGGGGCTGGTACGGAACATTTCAAGACGGTTGAGTCCATGCAGTAGAGATTTCGGTGGACAAGGGTTCCGGCGCGTTGCGCATCGCCGCAATCAGGGCGTTGGGAATTCTTGATCGGTCGCCGTCATTTCTGCGGTCCAAGTCGTTTTGTGGACAATTTGAGCCGTTGCGCGTGACTGGGGTCACGCGTTCGGTAGAGATCATGGGAGATGACGTGTTAAGCTGCAAAAAGGGATGTCCTGCTGCGCGCGAGTCGATCGGTCGGGCGATTTCGACGGTGCCTCTTTTGGAGCAACTTGAACAGCGCCGTCTGCTGGCGAGCGTTCTCTATCGTGTGAACGCGGGAGGTCCGCAGGTTGCGGCGGACGTCAATTGGTCGGCGGACACCAAGGCCAGCCCCTCGACTTACACCAACGCCGCTGCCGCGGCGAGTTCCACCTACACCGGCGTCGCGACGATGGACCTTTCGCACGGGTCCGTTCCCGCGGGCACGCCGGCGTCGATCTTCCATAACCAGCGATGGGACGCCGTCAGCGGGTCGCCGATGCAGTGGGATTTCCCGGTCGCGCCGGGCACGTATGACGTGCGGCTGTATTTCGCCGAGACCTACGGGAGCACCAAGGGCGTGGGCAAGCGCGTGTTCGACGTGTCGATCGAAGGCACGAAGGTTCTCAGCAAGTACGACATTTTCGCGGACGTCGGCGGGAACAAAGGCGTGGTCAAGTCGTTCTCGGTCAACGCGGACGGGAACATCGACATCGACTTTGCGAAGGTCGCGAACAATCCGCTGATCATGGGGATCGAGATTCTTTCGGCCGGTACACCCGGGCAGCTTGGCGTGAGCGCAACCACGCTTAACTTCGGCGGTAAACCGGTCGGCGAGACGGCGCAGCAGTCGATCGTGCTGACCAACCAGGGCAGTACTGGCGACCCCGCGATCGTCATTGACGCCACCACGCTCGGCGGCACCGACGCCGGTCAGTTCTCCGATGCTTTTGACGACCTGACCGATATCACGCTTCAGCCGGGTCAGTCGTACACACTGCCGGTGACCTATGCGCCCACGGGGCTCGGTGTACACGCCGCGTCGGTGACGATCGTACACAACGGCGTAAACGCGGTATCCGTACAACTGGGCGGCACGGGCGTGGAGCTGAATGCGTCAAACCTCGCGCCGGTGGTGAACGCCGGAGCGAATAAGAGCGGAGCGCCAGGCGCGTCGATCGCGCTCTCCGGTTCCGTCAGTGACGACGGCAACCCCGCCGGCCAGACGCTCACCAGCACCTGGACGAAGCAGACCGGCCCGGGAACCGTCGCGTTCAACAACGCCAACTCCCCCGCCACCACCGCGACCTTCTCGCAGGCCGGGACGTACGTGCTGCGACTGGTCGCCAGCGACGGCACGCTGCAGAGCTTCGACGAGGTAACCGTCACCGTCAGCACGCAACAGACGACGCCGGTGGGGTTCGGCAAATCGCAGATCAGCGGGCTGAGCATCAGCAAGCCAACCAGCCTGCAGTTCGGTCCCGACGGAAAACTGTACGTCGCGTCGCAAAGCGGAACGATCTACGCGGTCACGCTCAATCGCACGGGTCCGAACGCGTATAACGCCACCGCGTCGACCGCGATCAACCTCATCAAGAACATCGTCAACCACAACGACGACGGTTCGCTCGCATCCGGCGTCACGTCGCGTCTGGTGACCGGTCTGACCGTCGCCGGGACCGCGACGAACCCGGTTATCTACGCCATCAGTTCCGACCCGCGCATCGGCGGCGGAAACAGCGGCAATGAAACGAATCTCGATACCAACTCCGGCGTCCTGTCGCGCCTCACCTGGAACGGCAGTTCGTGGGTGAAGCTGGACCTGGTGCGCGGCCTGCCCCGGTCCGAGGAAAACCACACCGGCAACGGACTGTTCCTCGACAAGACCAACAACGCGCTCTTCATCGCCTACGGCGGCAACACCAACATGGGGGCGCCGTCGAATAACTTCGCGCTTCTCCCCGAGTACGCACTGTCGGCGGCGATCCTCAAGGTTAATCTCACGCAGATCGGCAATACCACCTACGACCTGCCGACACTCAACGACGAATCCCGGTCCGGCACCAACGACTCCAACGACCCCTTCGGCGGCAACGACGGCAAGAACCAGGCGATGCTCGTCTCCGGCGGGCCCGTGCAGGTTTATTCGCCGGGGTATCGCAATCCGTACGACGTGCTCATCACGCGCGCGGGCAAGATGTTCACGATCGACAACGGCGCGAACAGCGGATGGGGCGACGTCCCACTTACCTCCGGCGGGCAGAAGACCACCAACGCCACCAAAGGCCAGGCGACCAACAAAGTCAGCGAGCCCGGCGTCACGCACCCCGACGCCCTCCACCTCATCACCGGCCAGGGCTACTACGGCGGGCACCCGAACCCCACCCGCGCCAATCGCGGCAACACGTTCAACTCCGGCAATCCGCAATCGCCCATCCCCGCGGGCATGGAAAACCCGAACGAAGGCGTCTTCCTCGGGCCGGCCAGCAACGGATCCCTGACCAATTTCCCCGCGTCGACCAACGGGATGGCCGAGTACACCACCGGCAACTTCGGCGGCGCCCTCGACGGCGATCTGCTCGCCGCGGGGCATGACAACATCATCTATCGGATCGATCTCAACGCCGCCGGCACGGGCGTGGTCAGCAAGACGGCGCTGTTCAGCAATGTCGGCACGCTGCCGCTCGATGTCACCACGCTCGGCGCAACCACCGCGTACCCGGGCACGGTCTGGGTCGCGGATTACGTGGCCGGCAAGATCATCGTGCTCGAGCCCAACGACTTCGGCGGCGCCACCATCGGCGGAACCGGCGCGGATGATCCCACGCTCGACGACGACAACGACGGTTACAACAACGCCGACGAAATCGACAACGGCACGAACCCCCTGTCCGCCGGCGACATCCCGGCAGACTTTGACGATGATTTGACGAGCGATCTGAACGACGCGAACGACGACAACGACGCGCTGCTCGACATCAACGACCCCTTCGCCATCGACGCCACCAACGGCCGCGGGCGGAGCATTCCGTTCAGCTACTCGTGGGAGAACGAAGGCGAAGCCGCCGGCGGGATCCTGAACATGGGCTTCACGGGGCACATGACCAACGGTGCCGACAACTATCGCGACCTCTTCAGCGCCGCCGGCGTCACCGCAGGCGGCGCGGCGGGCGTGTTCACCGTCGACGAGATCGGCCCGGGCACGGCGCTGGGCGCGTCGAACAATCAGAAGTACGCGCTGCAGTTCGGTTTCAACGCCACGTCGGCGTCGCAGAAGTTCATAGCGCACACGCGCGTGCTCGCACCGTTCGCGGGCGTCACGCCGGTCGCCGGCACGTCGTTTGGCTTTTTCATCGGCACCGGCGACCAGGACAACTACGTCAAGCTCGAAGTCATCGGCGACGCAGGCGGCGGCGTGCGCGCGGTGGTGGAAATTGATGGGACCCCCGTCGAACTCGGCCTCATCAGCTTCGACGTCACCGGTGTCGAAGCGGTCGACCTGTACTTGGCCGTCAATCCCGCGACGCTCGCCATCACGCCGCGCTACTCCGTCACCATCGGCGGCGTGACATCGGCGATCCAGGACGTCGGTGCTTCAACCACCATTCCCGCGTCATGGCTGGATTCGGCCACCGCGCCGGCGATCGGCATCATCGGTCAGACACCGAGCGGATCGCCCGTGCCGGCAAGCTGGGATTTCATGGAAATCCTGCCCGACGAAGCCAACCAACTCGGCGTCGACGTCACGTCGATCAGTTTCCCCGGAACCGTGCTCGGGCAGACCGCAACCGCGACCATCAAACTCAGCAACAAAGGCGGCCCGGGCGCGCCGGACATCATCATCGACCCGATCGAACTCACGGGCGCAAACGCGGACGAATTCAGTTTCGATCTCACCGCTCCGATCACGCTCGTCGCCGGCCAGCAGGTGTCGCTGGGTGTCACCTTCACGCCGACCTCGGGCGGAACCAAAACCGCTTTATTCGCATTCACCCACACCGGCGACAACACGCCGATCAACGTCGCTGTCAACGCTGAAGCGGTCGCCGGCGGACTCAAGGGCGAGTACTTCGACGCGATCAATCTCACCGGCCTGAAGACGACCCGGATCGACCCGGTCATCGACTTCAACTGGACGACCGCGCCCCCCGGCACCGCCATCACGCCCGACTCGAATTACTCCGAACGCTGGACCGGCTCGGTCTACATCCCCACTGCCGGCACATGGCAATTCAGCACCCAGAGCAACGACGGCGTGCGGCTGTGGATCAACAATTCGCAGATCATCAACAACTGGACCCAGCACGCGGTCACCACCAACACCGGCTCAGTCACCGTGGCGCAGCCGGGCTGGTATCCGCTGAAGCTCGAACACTACCAGCAGAACGGCGTGGCGGTCATCCAACTGAGCTACGCCGGGCCGAACCAGCCGAAGGTCGTCATCCCGGCGACGGCATTCTCCAGCGATGTTCCGCTCGTCGGCCAGCTTTCGGTCGTCCCGACAACAGGAGCGTTCGGCGATACGCTGACCGGCACATCCAAGACGATCGGCCTGACGCTGACCAACACCGGCACCGCGTTGCTCACCCTCAACTCCACCGCCATCAGCGGCACGTCAGCTTCGCAGTTCGCCGATGGCTTCAACGATCAGCCGCTGGTGCTGGCGCCGGGTGCTTCGACGATCATCAACGTGCAGTTCAACCCCACCGGCACGGGCTCGCGCAGCGCATCGCTGGCGATCAGCCACACCGGCGAGGGCGGATCGCTCGTCGTCCCGCTGACCGGCGACTCAACCGCCGCGAGTGTGGCGGGCTGGTCCACCGGCGCGTCGATGTCGGTGGCGCTGGGTGAGGTCGGCGCGGCGATCATCGGCAACATCATGTACGTCGTCGGCGACGGCAGCAGCAAGACGCTCGCGTACAACATCTCCAATAACACCTGGACCGACACGCTCGCCCAGAGGCAGCACGTCTACAAAGACCAGGTGATGCACGCCGTCAACGGCAAGCTGTATCTGTTCGGCGGCGTGAAATACACGTCGACCGGAAAGAATGCGTTGAACTACGTGCAGATCTACAACCCGGTGACCAATTCCTGGTCGCTCGGCGCCTCGATGCCCACCGGCGCGTTCGCGATCAACTCCGGCGTGATCAACGGCAAGATTTACGTCGCCGGTGGTGTCGCGGAGAAAGCGACCAACAGCTTCCAGACGACCAACAAGACCTACGTCTACAACCCCGCGACCAACTCGTGGACGGCGCTGGCACCGATGAAGCAGCCCGTCGATTCCGCCGCCAGCGGTTCCGACGGCCAGAAGCTCTGGGTCTTCGGCGGCCGGTTCGGGGGCGATGCGCCCGGCAACGGTTTCGACTACGTCCAGGTCTACGACCCCGCCACAAACACCTGGATCTCCAGCGAAGACACCACCGGCCCCGGCGCGCTCCTGGCACCCCTCCCCCAGGCCCGAGGCGGCATCTCGGTCGCGCCCTTCGTCAACGGCGAGTTCTACGTCATCGGCGGCGAAACCGTCTCCGGTCCCGGCGCGACGCCCGACAACGTCTACAACCGCGTCGACATCTACAAACCCGACACCGATACCTGGCGACTCGGCCCGAATATGCCCACCGCCCGTCACGGCATGTCTCCCGTCGCCAACGCCACCAAACTCTTCGTCGCCGGCGGCGGTGTCGTCAGTTCCAAGAGTTCGTCCAAGATTCTTGAGATCCTCGACCTGACAACCTGACGCTACTGTCCCGGCATCATCCCGCGTCAGCCAGCGAAAAAAGCCCCAAAAATCCGGGGTTCGAGCACCGCTACCTGTTCGTCAGGCGTCAACTCACCGATGCGCAGCGCCGGACGCTGCAACGCATCACCTGCGGCCTGCCCGAACTGCGGACGCTGCGGCAGATCATGGAGGAGGTCTATCGCCTCTTCGACCGCCGCTGCCGCAGCGACACCGCGTTGGAGAAGCTGGCCCGACTGCGCCGTCGCGTGCGGAGGTTCAAGCAGGTGGGCAAGACGCTGCAGCGGCTGTTCAGCCCGAATCTGGAGAAGTCGCTAACGTTCCTGGACGACAAGCTGTTGCCGTCGACGAGCAACGCGGTCGAGCGTGGCAACCGCCGGCATCGCAAGATGCAGAAGAGTGTCTACCGCGTGCGGACCCGGCTGAGCCTGCACCGGAGAATGGCCCTGGACCTGCTGCGCGACCACCACTGCGCCGCCCGCGGCCGCGTCACCCAAACCCTCCACCACGCCCGCGCGACGAGCGGATAAACTCTGTAACGGTGCTATAGACTCGAAATATCGGACTGTTTCAACAACCCGCCCCCCGCGACAGCGGCGAGCACCCCGCTGCGCCCACACCCCGGTCGCAACCGACCCTCAGGAGGTCGGGGAATACGCTTGTTTGAGGACTAAATGGAACCTGAGCGCGCCAGAAAATGGTGGGGAAGGTCACTACCGCGAACGCCCAACAGTCTGGCGCGTGCGTGCCACGGGACAGGAATACACGGAAATCGACGAACGGATGGCCGTTGCCCGGTTCTACCAAATCACGCGCCCGATTGAGCCGGTCGCGTTGCGGCCGCCGTCAGCTGATCCAGACGTGCCGGCTGAGTGCTGGCAGTCCGATGCACGTCTCAATCCCGTGAGCGGACTGTGGGAGCAACTCGTCGATGAGAAAGTTCTCTGCGCGTGGTTCCGGCAGCGGCTCATCGAGGACCCCAAGCGACTTGCACTGATGTGTGGTATTCCTGAGCTAAGGTGGCTTCGCGATCTTGAACGTCCTGACCACCAAGCATGGAGTCGCTGATTGCTGCGTACGTGGCCAAGCCTGGCTTGACGTCAGACGAGCGGCGCCGGTGTAGGGCGTTCTGGGATGAGTTCGTCCAAATCACGAGTCTCGGCAGCCTCGACGAACTCACCCATGGGATCGTCGAGGGCTACGAGCGGAAGATCCTAGATCATCGCGGCTGAATTGCCATCGCATTTAGATCGTGAGCGGCTTGCCTTTGTAGGTCCAGCGGAACATCTTGGCCATCGTGTTATTGAAGTATTCGATGAAGGCCAGCAGCTTCTCACGGAGATTGGCCGTGGAGG
>JBBQQZ010000099.1:0-10769 GCA_038215325.1 Tepidisphaerales bacterium
CGACACCAGCGCCGACATCCGCTCGTCCTGCGCGACGACCGCGTTGATTTCATTCTTGAGCGCCCGTGCCAGCGCCGCGCCCGCGTCGTCGCGATCCACGTTCGATGAATCGACCTCCTCCCGCAGCACCAAATCCAGATATCGCGTGCGCACGCGCGTCACCACGCGCTCGCGCCCGTCATCGTACTCCGCCACGCGCTCCTTCACGATCGATTGCGGGAACAGTTCCTCCAGCCACTGGGCCTCGATCGATGACGCGATCCGCACAAACGCCTCACGCGCCCTCGCCCGATCATCCTGCCGCGGATCGACCGCCACGAAATAGTCGCCTTGCAGCACCGAACAATCCTGATCGAGCCGAATCCCCACGCCGCCGACCATCGTCGCCGCCCGAACATCATTGCGACGCCGGCAAACGCGGTCGGGGTAGGCGAGCAGCACCAGCCGTTGTAGCTGCGACGCCTGCGTCGCCCATTCCTTCGCCGAATCAGGAATCACTCTCAAAAACTGGTTCCGCACCTGCACGACCTGCCTCGCCGCGAACGCATCCACGCCTTCGGGCACGCGCCCGCGATTGAAATTGCCGCGCTCGGCCTCTTCCAGCAAATGCAGCCGGACCGTCACGTCGCTTTCACTCAATACCTTTGACGACCCGATCGCATTGCGATCCGTCCACTGCCTTTGCACAAAATCCTTCTCACTGAGGATGGCGGCGACGGTCGCGCCCAATTTCGCTTCCCCCGCATCGGCGGCCGCGATCAGCAGGCGCGCCAGGCGCGGGTGGACGGGCATCGGCTGCATGCGCTTGCCGAGCGGGGTGAGTTTTCCGTTCGCATCCAGCGCCCCGAGCATCTTGAGCAATCGGTCCGCATTCCGGATCGCATCCGCCGGCGGGGTGTCGTACCAGGCGAAGGTGGTGGGGTCGGTCTGCCCCCAGGCGTGCAAGTCAAGAATCGTTGGCGACAGATCGACGCGCGCGATCTCCGGCAAATCATAATCATCGAGCAACGCGTGTTCTTGAGCCGACCAAAGTCGAATGCATCTCCCCGCCGCCGTCCGACCCGCCCGGCCGGCGCGCTGGGTGGCGCTGGCTTTGCTGATGCGGTCCAGATTCAGACTGTCCAGCCCGCGCTGCGGATCAAAACTGGGCTTGCGCGCCAGCCCGCTGTCGATCACCGTCTTCACCCCGTCGATCGTCAACGACGTCTCGGCGATGTTCGTCGCCAGCACGATCTTGGGCTCGCGGCTCGGCGCGATCGCCCGCTGCTGCTCCTCGAACGCCAATGACCCGTGCAGCGGCAAGACGATCCGGTTTGGCAATCGCTCCCTGATCGCCTCCTGCGCCCGGCGGATCTCCTCGGCACCGGGCAAAAACACCAGTACGTGCCCGTCATCCGGCTGATCCACCACCACATCCGCGATCACGTTCTCCAAGTAGTCCCCACCTTTTCCACGGTGCTGAATATCGACCGGATACGTGCGCCCCGGCACGCGGAGGATCGGCGCATCGCCAAGGAACTTGGCGACCGGCTCGGCTTCCAGCGTGGCGGACATGACCACGAGAATCAGATCATCGCGCAACGACTGGCGTACCTCGTTTAGGAACGCGATCGCGAGATCCGAATGGATCGACCGCTCGTGAAATTCATCGAGAATCACGCAGCCGACGCCGTCGAGGGACGGATCATCGAGCAGTTGCCGCGTGAGAATCGCCTCGGTGACGACGCGCAGCCGCGTGCGGGCGGTGATGCGCTTCTCGAACCGCACCTGATAGCCCACTTCCTCGCCGAGCGCCCAACCGTTCTCCTCGCCAATCCGCGCGGCAGCGGCGCGCGTCGCGATTCGGCGGGGTTGAAGCATCACTACATTCGGATGCTCGGATGAAAGCAGCCCGGATTTCAGAATGGCAGGCGGCACGCGCGTCGTCTTGCCCGCCCCGGGCTCCGCCACCAGCACCAGCGACCGATGCGCGCGGATCGCATCCAGGATCGCGGGCAGGTGTTGGTCGATCGGCAGGTTGGGTTTAGAATAGGACACAGATCGCACAGATTACACGGATGAAAGGACAGGAACAGAACCGCGGATTTCGCGAATCCAAAAATTTGTTTGATCCGTGTTCATCCAGACCCATCCGTACGATCTGTGTCCTATTCCCGGCGTCGGCTATACTGAGAGACGATGAAGATTTACACCCGTACAGGCGATGACGGCACGACCGGTTTGATCGGCGGCGACCGCGTGCGCAAGAGCGACCCCCGGCTGGAATGTTATGGCACGGTCGATGAACTGAACGCCGCGCTGGGCCTGGTGCAGGTGATCGCGCCGGCGGAGCTGAAATCGATGGTCGAGCCGGTGCAGAACGACCTGTTCGTGATCGGTTCCCACCTGGCGGCCCCGGAAAACGACCCGACGGCGCAGAAACATCTCCCCGTGCTCGACGAAAACATGATCGCCCGGCTCGAGATGCAGATTGATGAGTCGGAAACCGACCTCCCCAAGCTCCGCTACTTCATCCTCCCCGGCGGCACGGAACTGGCAGCCCGGTTGCATTTGGCGCGAACCGTGTGTCGTCGCGCCGAGCGGCTGATCGTTGACTTCAGTTGGGAGCGCCCGATCCACCCCGTGATCGTCACCTACCTGAACCGACTGAGCGACTGGCTTTTCGTCCAGGCCCGCCTCGCGAACCATCAGGCGGGCGTGGACGATATCCCGTGGAAACCGACGAAGGCGTGATCAATTCGACAGCACAAGCTGCGCGTCTCGCTGGGAGAGTTTGAGGAGCCGCCCCATTGTGTGGACAATCCACGGCTTGACGTCAGGATTCGTGTTCGTTCGCAGCCGGTACGCAAGCAATTCCAGCGCGACTTCACGTTGTTCCGGTTTGAGTCGCTTGCTGCCACGATCGAAGCAGACCCGTGCCATCTCTCTGACTTCAAAATTGTCATCGCTGACGAGATCAACGAGTAGCGCCGCATGCGCGGACCAATCAAGCCGCGTCAACGCGTACACCAACGTACCGCGTGAATTGGCGTGCTTGGGATGTCGAAGGCATTGAATAATCGGCGTGACGGCCTCTTGAACGCGCATCTCCGCCAGCGCCAAGGCGGCCATGTTGACCACGCCAATGGCATACTTGGAGGGGTTCATCAGGTCGAGCAGAATCGGAGTCAGTTTTCGGTCTTTAGCCTCGACGACCTCGGTGCGCAGATAGTCCGCTGCTGCCCTTGGATTGCCCGCGAGAAGCCGTTTCAGCTCGATGGATCGATCGACTACCTTGTTCATTTCGCGCTCGGTTTTCCGTCCCTGATCCATTCATCATACACGCTTTGTGCTTCCTGCGACGCCAGATCCAAGCCCCCGTGGCGGCGCTTTCCGATCCGGTGCCACCAGCGCCAGAACGCGGCGTCAAAAATGCCGAAGTTGCGGTCTCGCTTGGTTTTGCGGCCGCCTTTCAGGTTTCGGCGTCGTTTCTGTTCTGCCACACCAAGCCCGCTTCCTTGTCAGATGCGTCAACGACCAATACGATGCCACGCCCAAAAGAAGGGTTAATTTATGCGTATTCTGGTCGCCGACAAGCTCGCGGATGAAGGTTTGGAGTTTCTCACGCAGTCCGGCGTTTCGTACGACGTGAAGATCGGTCTTAAGGAGGCCGAACTCGCCGCCGAGATTCCGAACTATGACGGGCTGATCGTCCGCTCGGGCGCGAAAGTCACCGCCAAGTGCCTGGTCGAACCGGGTCTGCTGCGCGCGATCGCTCGCGCGGGGGTTGGTGTTGATAATATCGACCTCGACGCCGCGACCGCCAAGGGCATTCTCGTCCTCAACACCGCCGCCGCGTCCACGCTCTCGACGGCCGAGCACGCGCTGGCGCTAATGCTCAGCCTGGCGCGCAAAATCCCCGCCGCCAACCAGGGGCTTCGCTCCGGCGAATTGGATTGGAAAAAACGCGCCATTTACCAGGGCACGCAATTGGCGGGTAAGACGCTCGGCGTGGTCGGGCTGGGCCGCATCGGCCAGACCGTCGCCATCCGCGCGCTGGCGTTCGAGATGACCGTCCTCGGCTACGACCCGTTCTACCCCTCCGACACCGCGCTCGAGGGCCGCGTGAAGATGGTCAAAGACTTCGACGAATTCTTCAAACAGCTCGACGTCATCACCTTCCACGTGCCCGGCAGCGAGCAGACCAAGCACCTCATCAACCGCGAACGCCTGTTCAGTATCGCCAAGCCCAACCTGCTGATCGTCAACGACGCCCGCGGCGAAGTGGTCGATGAGTTTGCGGTGGCAGAGGCGCTTCAGGCAAAGAAGATCGCCGGCGCCGCGCTCGACGTGTTCGTCACCGAACCGCCGGTCAAGGATCATCCGCTGTTCGCGTGCGCGAATGCGGTCGTCACGCCACACCTGGGTGCCAGCACCGACGAAGCGCAGACCGCCGTAAGCGTCGAGGCGTGCAAAGCGATGGTGGCGTTCCTGGAAACCGGCGAAATCCGCGGCGCGGTCAACGCCGGCGGGATCAAGCTCGATCTGCCGCCCGACGAGGCCCCGATCGCCAAGCTCGCCAGCCGTATCGGCACGCTGCTGAGCGCGTATGCCCAGGGCGGGATCAAGACGATCACCGTTCGCGCTTCGGGCACCCGCGCCCCCAAGCACCTCAAGACGCTCAAGCGCCTCGCTGCGGTGGAGCTGCTCAAGGCGCATCTGACGGACCCGGTGAACGTGATCAACGTCGAGCACATCGCCGCCAGCCGTGGGATCGAGCTGGTCGAGATCCACGAGCCGAATCCGCCTCAGGGCCTGGTCGGCGATGTCGTCGGCGTCCGCGTGCAGAGCGCCGATGGCGACAGCCACCGCATCCTCGGCACGGTCTACGCCGACGGCCTGCCGCGCGTGCTGCGGTTCGATAACTTCAACGTCGACATGATCCCCGAAGGCCAGATGGTCATCATCGAGAACGAAGACAAGCCCGGTGTCATCGGCGTGGTCGGCACGAGCTTCGGCGACGCCGGTGTGAACATCGCCGACATGGTCATCAGCCGCGACATTATGCCCGACGGGCAGGCGCACGCGCTGATGGTGCTGAAGGTCGATTCGGCCCCGGACGACGCGCTGGTCAACCGCCTGCGCGCCCGTCCCGGCATCCTCCGCGTCAAGAACGTGAAATTGCCGAAACGGGATGCGTAAATCGGGCGAACCGCGAAGGCGCGAGGACGCTCAGGAATACGCGAAGGAATGCCTTTAGCGCGGTGACCCGCCTGCCGAGGATTCGCGCAGCGTGCCTCGGCCTTACATTCAGAGCAGACAATCTGTCGCTCACGGCGCCAGCGGTGGCAGCTCGCTGGTGGTGGCGGTGCTGAGTCGTCGCTGGCCGATCCGCGGTATCAGCAGCGAACCCCACGCCGCCGGCCACGCGCGGAGCCAGGGGAAGGCGTCTGATTCACGCCACCCCAACCGGTGCGCGATGCGCCTCGACGTCAACGCCGTTGATCGACTCGATCTGTAGTTCCGGTTCGTCGCTCACTTTGAACGGCATGCCATCAACGCGCGCGACGCCTGAGTCGTCGCGGATAAGCCGCCGAAGGCTTGGCGCGTACGGGTCGGCGGGGTCGACGCCGATCACGACCGCATGGGTATCGTCGCTCAGTTTCAGCTTGCTGCCCGGCGGGAACGGGGGGACGACCGACGGGAGAATCTTCAGCACCACCGGATCGAGCTGGGCGGCGTGGTCGCGGGTCAGCAGCGCGAGCGTTTCGATATTCTCCCGACGCCGGCCGGTGGTGGGGTCGGTCGCGAGGCGGTCGAAACGGTTGGCGAGTGCGACGATGCGCGCAAAAACGTGGATCTGCTCGCCGTGAAGGGGTTCGTCCGGGGCGCGCTTCGTGATCAGGCGTGGGAAGCCGGAGCCATCGTAGTGCTGGTGGTGTTGGAGGATCGCACCGGCGGCGCTGGATTCGATCCCGCCGCGGACCATTTCGTAGCCGAGTTGAGGATGGGTTTCGTACGCTTCGGCGATCTCCGGATCGTCCGGCCGATCGATCCCGCACGCGGCGCGGCTGGCGGGGTCGAGACGCGCTTTGCCAATATCGTGCAACATCCCCGCGATGCCCAAGTTCACCACCTCCTTCGCGTGCGCCGGGTCGAGCCGGCTTCGCTGGCGGATGAGGTACTGCTCAAGCCGGATCCCCAGCATCAGCGACAGATGCGCCACCGCCGTGGCGTGGGAGATTTCGTCGGTGGGGAGGCGCGAGGCGAGGTGCTCCATGTAGATCGCGTGCGGACCTTGGCTGAGCAGCGTGATGACGAGCTGGCGCGTCGCGACGTAATAGTCCGGAAAGGTAACCGACGGCTTGGCGGTGCGTTCGACCGCGGCGATGGTGCGCTTGATCTGCTGGTAGATGCGCTGCCGCTCGGGGCTGAGCGCGGGGATCAGGTGCTTGTCGAGCTCGGAAAGGTCCGGGTAATCGACGTAGATCGACGCTACGCCCAGTTGGCGCAGGCGGTGCAAGACGGTCTGGTCCAGCACGAACCCCGCCTTAAGCAGTTCCTGCTCCGGGTGCTCCGGATGCCAGATACCGGCAGCCAGCCGCGCGCCGGGCTCGGCTTCGTCCAGGGGCAATACCAACAACGTCCCAACTCCACTCTCGCGACCGCAACTTTCATCGGCCGGAATCCAATCCCGCGTAATGACTTAAGCGAGCGTCAAATCGTCCCAGTGGCCATCGGCATTGCCCGTCTGGATAGAGCACGTCCTGACCCTAAAGTTCGTGCGAACATTAGCGCAAGCGTCCCCGGAGGCGGGGTTGACGTGGGGCGTTCGGGCGCGGGGGGTTCGTCCGATAAACGGGACGTGCAGATTGCATTGAGCAAACCTGCTGAAATCGTCTATACTCGCCACTCGCGATTCGCACCTTGACGGTCCACGGAGTCCCCGCGTATGGCTGGCGCCTTGCCTCATGTCGTCCACGTTATCTCGTCGGTCGACCCGCGCGCCGGTGGCACCACAACGCAGTTGGTGTCGCTGGTGAAAGCGCAAGTCGATCTCGGGCTTACAGTTACAGTCATCAGCACCTACCCCCAAGACTTCGACCCCTCCGCCGCCGAGGAGATGCAGAACGCCGGGGCGTACCTGGAACTGATCGGTCCGGCGTCGGCGGTAATGGCGTGGCATCCGAAGCTGTCGCGCGTGCTGCGCGACGTCATCGTCACCGCCAATGTCGTCCACATCCATGGGCTCTGGGAAGAAATCCAGCACCGCGCCGCCGTCATCGCGCGGGAACTGGATGTGCCGTATCTGTTCAGCCTGCACGGCACGCTCGAGCCGTGGTCGATGCAGCAATCGCGCCTCAAAAAGCAGATCTACATGGCCGTGCGGATGAAAAAGAATCTCGCCGAGGCCTCGGCGCTGCACTACAGCGACGGGCTGGAGCAGGAACTTACCGCCGACTGGCGCCTGCACACGCCGGCGATCGTCCAGCCGTACGCGGTGGACCTGGCGCAGTTCGATCGGTTGCCCGGCAAGGGCATGTTCCGGCGTGCGTTCCCGAAAGTGGGGGATTCGCCGTACGTGCTTTTCATCGGCCGATTGCACCCGCGCAAGGGCCTGGATGTGCTGATCCCCGCGTTCAAGCAAGGTGCCCCCGCCGGCTCGATGCTGGTGATCGCGGGCCCGCCGGGGCAGGAAGGGTACGAGGCGGAATTGCACGGGCTGGTCAAACAGCTCAATCTGACCGACCGCGTGATCTTCACCGGCATGATCGAAGGCAACACCCGATCGGCCGCGTATCAGGACGCGCAGTTGATGGTCCTTCCCAGCCACAGCGACAACTTCGGCACGGTCGCGATCGAATCCCTCGCCTGCGGCACGCCGGTGATTGTCAGCGACCATGTCGCGCTCTCCCGCTCCATCGCGCTCAACAGCGCCGGCGACGTCTGCGCCGTCGAAGCCACCCACCTCGGCCAATTGATCGGCCAGTGGATGGCGGACCCGAAAAAGTGCGACGAAGTCGGCTCCATCGGCCGCGACTGGGTCTACCGCACCTTCGACGCCAAAGCCGCCGCACTCAGTTGGGCCCAACACTACGACGACATCATCCGCGGCGAAGTCGGCCTACGCGGCACCGCCGTAACGGCGTGATGAGCGGAAGTGGCGAGTGGTCAGCGGTCAGAGAAATGCAACCTGACCACTGACCACTAACCACTACTTCCTAAAACCAGTGCAGTGCCCGCCTTTCGCGCATGCGTTCTGACGGGCGCACCGCGTGCTCAAATCGTGTGCCGCGGCGCGGATGGCGTGGTATGCTAGCCAGCGATGAAGGTCCAGACGATCCAGCTTGACGGCCGAGAGTACGTTGTCATCCCGCGTGAGGAGTTCGACACCCTAACCGCCCGAACGCCGGCGCGACGTGCGAAGCGCAGCAGCGACGACGCCGATCTCGCCGAGGCCGCCCGCCGCCGCGCCAAGGGTCGCCCGCGATCGTACGCCGCACTCCGCAAGTCCCTGGGGCTGAAACGGTGAGCTACGAGATTCGCTACGCGCCAGGGGTTGAGAAAGAACTCCGCCGCCTCTCCCGCCCAGTGCTGAAACGGGTGGACACCGCAATCCTCAAGCTCGCCGAGAATCCCCGACCCCCCGGATGCACCAAGCTGAAAGGATCGACGCACACGTACCGCGTCCGCGTCGGGGACTGGCGGATCGTCTACGACATCGACGACGCCGGCCGAATCTTGGTGCTGCTGATCGTCGCCCATCGCAGCCAGGTCTATCGGGATTTTTGAGTCGCTTGTAAGCTGGGATCGCGGGATTGGAGATAAAGTGGACCTGTCCCGCTTGGCTTGTCTAATTTTTACGCTACTACTCGATGGAAATGATCTCGATTCTGACCTGCCCTTCGTCGCCTTCCTCTTGGTTTCCGCCACCAAGTTTTAGTTCAAGCCATCCATCGGCAACTACATCAATAGTCGCCGACCGACCCACCTCAAGCTGAGACCCCTCGCCAACTCGCCCGAACAATCCCCATTTCAATCCACCCCGTGTTATGATCTCGGGTCCGAACGTCCAGTCCTTGCGCCGGGTTGGGTCAGCACACCACGTTCCAGAGGAAGTGATTTTAAGCTTTTGACCGGCGTGAACCTGAAGGATCTTTTGCCACCCGATTCCTGCGTTAACCGTAAATCGTTGAGGTAAGCCACTCGAAGCCTTGAGCGAGTCAATCGCTGCTTGAATACGGTTAGCCTCATTAAGGTCAGAGCGCTTCATCAGATCGGACTTAATTTTTTCGAGGTCTCGAATTGCTTCATCCGCTGCTTTGACGATCGCCCGCTCATATTCCGAGCGGGCTCTTTGTTTGACCTGTTCGAATTTTGGCGAGCGCGCCCCGCGCGGCAGGAGTTTGAGGCTGTTCGTCATTTCCAGCCAGACAGGCGCAGCAAACGATCAATGATGCGATAGAAGATAGCACGCGTTTCATGCAGCTAATATTCACTCCGACTGATTTGAACGTCAAGCCGAAATCGCGTCCGCTTCGCCGCCCGCCGCTTCTTCAAAGCCGAAAAACGGGGGTAGTCCACACTTGGATTTTAGCTGTCTATTGTCCTGAAATCATGATAGCTGATTTCGGTGCGTTTTGAGCCTTGCATTCAGCGTTAAAACTGACTTGCCTAAAGGGAACGGCGCAAATTTTCGACAGATGGGGATCAGGAACGGCGGCGAAAGATCCTGCCCTGACGCTTGGGGGCGTTCGCGGGAGGCTGACCGGCGATTTTGTGGCCGACTTTTGCGAGCGGCGGTGGTATGAATAGGGTGAGGTATTCCGTGTAGCGGCGAGCTTGCTCGCCTTTTGAAGACGCAGGCGAGCCTGCGGCTACGCGGGGACGCGACGGGCGTCTGGCTCTTTGAAAACTGAACAATCCCGGCCGGAATGGTGGGGAATGTAGCAAATGTAGCACGCGCGCAGTGCGCGGCGTGCTGCGGTATTGCTGAAGCGATGGCCGGGACTGGAGTTACGGTCGCCGGCGGAAGTGCGCCGAATGTAGCATGCTACATTCGGGGTGCTTCGGAATGGCGGGGTCGATGGAGGCTACGGCGTGTTGGTGGGGTCGTCTTTTTTGGATTTGAAGGAGTGCTCGGTCCCTGCGAGCAGGCGCTGGATGTTGGCGCGGTGCTTCCAGGTGATCATGAGGGACATCACGATCGCGAAGATCAGCAGCGGCAGTTGCTTGCCGACGATCGGCCAGCCTTGCCACCAGCCGAACAGCGCGTAGGTGGGCGCGAACGCGAGTGAGCCGATGATCGAACCGAGACTGACCGTGCGGCTGATCAGGAACACGAGCAGGAAAATCCCGATCACCACGAACGCCGGCAACGTGTAGAACGGCCAGAGCCCCAGCAGCACGCCGGCGCTGGTGGCAACGCCTTTGCCGCCTTTGAATTTCAGATAGATCGGGAACAAATGCCCCGCGATCGCACCGGCACCGACCAGCATCCACAGGAGGTACGGTTTGGATTGCAGATCGAAATTCCGTACGAGATACGCACCTGCGAGCATCGGGAGCATGCCTTTGAGGAGATCGAGTGTGAAGACCAGCGCGAAGAATTTGCCCCCGAGCAACCGGCCGACGTTGGTGGCGCCGATGTTCCCGCTGCCTTGCGTGCGCGGATCGATCCCTTTCGCTTTGCCCACGATCAGGCCGAACGGAATCGAGCCGACAAAATACGCCGCGATCGCGAGCAGCGCGAGATCCGCTTCGATGGTCATAGACGAAGGAGTGTAGCG
>JBBQQZ010000100.1:0-10757 GCA_038215325.1 Tepidisphaerales bacterium
CAACCCTCTGCATTGCAGAGGGTTGTGTCATTTCATGGCGTTTATCCGCGGATCAAAACGAATTGGAGCCGCAGATGAACGCAGATAAACGCAGATGGGAAGAAGCAGGCCTTAATTACTTTTCATCTGCGTTAATCTGCGTTTATCTGCGGTTCCAACGTATTTGATTTGATTCGTGTCGATTCGTGAAGATTCGTGGCTCCTCTCTTACACTGACGCGTATGAAACTGGACGTCGCACTCAAGGACTGGCACGCCGTCTGTCTGGCGATCGAACGCGGGAGGCAGATCGTCATGCTGCGCAAGGGCGGGATCCATGAGACTGAAGGCCGGTTTGAGATCGAGCATCGCGCGTTTCTGCTCTTCCCGACGTGGCTGCACCAGAAGGTAGACTGGGTGAAGCCGGCGGACCGGGAAGGGGTGGCGGCGAGGGAGACGGAGCCGGAGAAGATCGAACTGCGCGCGATGGCGCGCGTGACCGACATCATCCGCGTGCGCTCGCGTCAGCAGGTGGATGCGATCGACGACGCGCACATTTATCTTCCGCCATTGATCGACATGCGATTTAACTACCGGCCGGAGAATCCGCTGTATCTGCTGGTCGTTCGCGGGTATGTGCTGGCATCGCCGATTACCATCGACAACACGCCGATTTATGCTGGCTGCAAATCGTGGGTGCCGCTGGAAGCGCCGGCGGATGTCGCAATCGCCGCGCCGGCGCTCTCGGATGCCGATTTTGAAGCCCGCAGGCAGGATTTATTGTCGCGGATGGGTTGAAACGCCTCAGCCGTTTCTAATGTGGATTTCATGACGTTTTGGCGTCGGATATGCAATAATATGGGTATGCAAGCAATCCCTGTGGATGTTCGCCGTGTCCCGTCTACCGCCTTGGATCTGGAGGCGGACATCGCGCGCGTTGAGGTGTTGGCGAAGCTGATGGATTCGCAGTTCGAAGTCGCCGGCGTAAAGTTCGGCGCCGATGCGATCGTCGGCCTCGTGCCGGTGCTCGGCGACGCGATTTCGTTCGGCATCGGACTGTATCCGGTGATGATCGCCCGCAAGCACGGGCTGGGGCGCGTGGTGATCGCGCGCATGATCATGAACCTCGGCATCGACTTCGCCGCCGGCGCGGTCCCGGTGGTGGGCGACGCGATCGACCTGATCCACAAGGCGAACCTCAAGAATCTGGCCTTGCTCAAAGCGGCGGCGGAGAAGCGCCTGCGTTGACGCGGCTGCGTTGACGCAACGCCCGCGCGCGCCCAAGCTACGCTTCCCATGCAACTGAACCACGATCTGGGCCGCTTCATCGAACTCAAAAAGCCTTCGCACGAACAGCCGCTGTGGCGGTACATTTATGGCGGGAAGCCGAAGCCGTTTTTCCATCCGCTGTGTACGCCGGCGGGGCACGTGCTGACGCTGTTCGAGCCTTCGGATCACGTCTGGCATCGCGGGCTTTGGTACACGATCAAGTTCATCAACGGCGAGAACTTCTGGGAAGAATCCGTCGACGGCAATCACGGCGCGCAGCGCACGCTCGTTCCGCCGACCGTTACGCACGGGCCGGCGGGTGAGATCACGGTCGCGTCGCAGCAATCCTGGATACGTCCGAATGGCCAGGCGATCGCGAGCGAGGAGCGGTCGTTCACGTATACCGGGTTTGAGCAGGACGCTTATTCACTCGATTTCAGCTTCGCGATCACGTTCAACGCCGATGTCACGCTCGATCGCACGCCCTTCACCACATGGGGCGGCTACGGCGGGCTTACGTTCCGCGGCAATCGCAACTGGCTTCAGACAAAATTACTCTTCGACGACGGCTCGACCAGCGACCGCCCGACGCCGAAGATCAGCAAATGGTGCGACCTCAGCGGCCTGATCGACGGTGCTCGCGACAGCAATGTCGGCATCGCGATGTTCGACCACCCGGCCAACCCTCGCCACCCCACCCCGTTCTACGGCAGCACCGGTGCCGGACACTACTACAACGCCGCGTTCCTGTTTCATGAACCGATGCAACTGAAGCCGGGGGAGACGCTGACGCAGCGATACCGCGTCATCGTCCACGACCACCTCATGGGTGTGGATCAACTGAACGCACTGTACGTGAGCTATACAAAGTAGCACGGGCGTCCCGCCTTGTTGTTGCACACATCTCTACGTGCTATCGCGACGGCTTCCCGGTCCGAAGGCTTGCCAGGCCCAGGCCAGATCGTGGAGACGTTGCAGGCCGATCCAAGTCGTCTGGGATCCCGAGTTGGAGTTGACGCGTTTAATGTATCCGCCGAGGGTGGCGATGAGCGTGGTGATGACGCTTAGTATCGGAGATTTGTTCGGCGGTCGCTCCCGTTGCGTCGTCATCCACAGCGCCTTCCACTCCGCCTACCCGAAGAGAACTTTGCAGCTCACCCCGGGACACTCACGGCCGATCCGGCACGTGAATAACGTCCGCCACGCGACGATCAAGAACAGCCCCATGCACGGCAGCGTCCGCGAGACATCTTCAAAGCGGCGCTGCTCGATTCGGCAGCCACCCTTGAGCGTCCGAAAAAACAACTCGATGTTCCATCTCACGCAGTAATAATCGACGATCCGGCGAACCTGTTCCGGCGTGTCGATCGGCAATGTCGCCAGCAGAATCCATTCGATCGGAGTCTCTCCAGGCGGAGGATTCTCCTCGCGCACCAGGACAACATTCACCGATACCGGCGGGAACTTTCCCGAAGGCCGCTTCACGCCACGCAGCCATACCGTCGCGGCACGCACACTCGCCGTGGCCTCTCGCCCCTGGCGCGACAATCGACGCTCACGCGCGTCGCAGGAGCCCTTCGCCTCGCGTCCCCGTACCTTCACCATCGCTTCATACAACGCAGCCCTGTTGAGCAGATGCCCGCGAAGGGTCTGCTTTCCAGGGTGTTTTTCATCATCCAGCAGCATCCGGCCGTGACAGCCGCGCCAACCAGCGAAAGCTCTCCTTTTGCTCGATCGGTCTTTGTCGGCTCTTCGTCTGCCGTTGCGCGGCGCTGAGTGTCTTATCTTCGATCTCCTCCGGGCGAATGATGTATTGAGCATGCACCGTCCCCAGCGGGATTCCATCGGGCGTGAACGCCTGAAGCGGATGGAGCAGCACCCCGCGCCGCGTGCGATCCAGATAGCCGGTCCCCGCCACCGTGGAAGCGGGGCGAGTCAGATCGATCTCGGTGGTGTCCTGCAGGAGCAGCACCACCTTCTGGGCAGCGGAATCTTCCACCAACGCCTTGATCCGGTCCACGCTCTTTTGAATGTGCGGGTGGAGAATTTTGTCGAAGGTCACCTTGTCGTTGTCGAAGAAGCGATACGCCGCCTGCATCTCCGGTTATCCCCCGCACGCCGCGGGGATGCTCAAAGAGCAACTCCTGCTCAACGCGCCTGGAATCACACCGGCCCGTGAATCAAGCCGCGCATCGCCCAGATCAATCTGCTCCAACTCGTCGTCAATCCATTGTGCATCCATGCACCACCAACATCGGCCAGCAGACCGAGAATCACCCACCCGATCCCGCCGGAGTTCAGGGGATCCCAAAAAAAAATGTGTGCAACAACAAGGCGTCCCGCCCGCGAACACGGCCGAGACGGCCGTGCTACTGGTCAGACGGCCCGATTCGCTACCGATCCCGCTCGTACGCGTTCACTATGTTCTGCACGAGACGGTGTCTGACGATGTCGGTTTTTTCGAGCGTCACTTGCGCGATGCCTTTGATGTCGCTGAGGCGCCTTTGCGCGTCGACGAGGCCGGATTCGACGTCGTCTTCGAGGTCGACCTGGCTGGTGTCGCCGGTGACGATCATCTTGCTTTCGTTGCCGAGTCGTGTGAGGAACATGAGCATCTGGTTGACGGTCGTGTTCTGAGCTTCGTCGAGGATGATGACCGATTCGTTGAGCGTGCGGCCGCGCATGAAGGCGAGGGGGATGACTTCGATGATGTCGTTCATCATGAACCGCTTGACCTGCTCGATGTCGATCATGTCGTGCAGCGCGTCGAACAGCGGCCGCAGGTAGGGGTTGACCTTGGCCTGAAGATCGCCGGGGAGAAAGCCGAGGCGCTCGCCGGCTTCAACGGCGGGGCGGGCGAGGATCAGCCGGCGGGCCTTGCCTTGTTTCAGCATCGATGCCGCGGCGGCGACCGCGAGGTAGGTCTTGCCCGTGCCGGCCGGGCCGACGCAGAAGGTGAGGTCGTGGTTGAAGATCGCGTCGACGTACTTCTGCTGTCCTTCGGTCTTGGCGCGAACGACGTGCCCGCGCACGTACACATCGATTGCGCCGGCGGCGGCGACGTCGTGGGCGTGCTGGGCCTCGCGAAACGCCAGCGACACGTCATCCGCCGTCAGGTGATCCTGGCGGCGAAGACGCTTCTGCAACCGGTTCAGCACCTCGGCGGCCTTATCCACCTGATCCGCGGCGCCGGCCAGGCGCAGCTCGTCGTCGCGCGCGGTCACCGTCACCGCGAACGCTTCGCGAAGCATCCGCAGGTTCCGGTCGGCCGGGCCGAATAACGCCAGCTTCTTATCGGGATTTTCGATCGAAATGTTCAGGTTCACTCCGCTCCATTAAACCGCCAACGCCCGCCGGCGCGAAGCGTTGTCGGTAAAAAAAGTGGGCCTACTTGGGGCTCGTCGGTAGCTTCAATTGCCGGGCGGCAAGGTCGGCTTTGTACTCGGCTTCGGTCATCTTGCGATACTCGTAGCTGTTGAGCGTTACGTTCGATTCGGTCACGCGGTCTGTGAAAGTCGCGACGTTGTTCGAACCCTTCTGGCGGAACGAATCGCTGTCCGTGAGATAGGTGCGACCGCTATCCGTGTCCGCAACGCGATAGTACGTCTTGCAGCCGCCGATCAGCAACGCAGACAGGGTCAATAGTGCTAACGTTTTCATCGTCTCATCTCCTTACTGTGAAACCAAAACCCCCATCCAGTTTTATCGTAGGTCGTGATCGTGCGCGACGGGGTGGAAAATGCATTGCGGGAGGCGGGATGGAAGTATCTGCTCCAAGCCCGCCGCCTGCGATGGGAAGCGTACTGTTGATGCTTACGCCGATCATGGACGCATCGGTGCGGTCGGGCGCGTGCTCGGGCCGGTTGCGGGTGGGGGCGCGGGCGGCGTTACGCCAGTGGGCGGAGCGCTTTGCGTGTTGCCGGTGGACGAGCCGGTACCGGCGGTGCCGGGCGTCCCGCGCATGGGAACATTGGTGCCCGTGCCAGGCGAGCCGGCGGGATCCATATCCCCGGCACCGCCGCGCGGACGGGTGTCGTACGTTCCGGGGGGCGCGACGTCGCTGCGCTTTTCCTGCCCAGAACGTTCGCTATTGCAGCCGAACGCCAGCGCAACCAACGACACCGAAAACGCGGAGACAATGAGAGAACGATACATGACAGACTCCTTCTTGTTTGTGTTTCTTGTAGAGATTCATCCGCCAACGGCTGTTAATCCCCCGCCGCGTTGCGGCCCGAGGCTTCGGACGAACTGACTTCGCCGACAAAGGCGTCATCGTCGTTTCCGTCACCTTGTCGCGATATCGCGTCCGCGCCATGCGGACCGACCGTGCGATCATCGGGGGGCAGCATCGCGCTGCCGTACACTTGTTTTGATCCGCCGACCTTGCCGACGCCGGACTGATTGTGTCCCTGCGCGTGTCCGCCGGAGGCGAATTCGTCGCTGGATCCAGTCGAATCGTTCGGGCCATCGACGTGCTCGGTCTCGATGTCCTGGGCAAGTCCGGCGTTACCCGCGATGCCGACAAAGTCGACATCCAGATCTCCACCGCTGGACGATCCCGGACCGGAATTCACCCCGCCCGCACCGGTTTCACGCACACCATCGACCTCTTCATTCGATAAAGGTTGCTGTACGCCGATGTCGGACTGCTTGGTGTTCTGCGACGTGTAATTGCGTTCGATGACGTCATCCGCGTGGGCCCCGAAATCCGCAGGACCGGAGACGCGCTTTGCGTCGTTCTCGCTCGAACCGGGTTTCAGCTTCGCCAAATCCACATGTTCTTTTTTATTCGTGCTCATGGACGGCTCCTCGACTGTGACAAACACACCTCGAAATCCGCGACATCGCGGGCTTCCATCAAAGCACACCCAGTCAATAATAGGCTCGCCAAGTGCGCCGGGCGACGAGGAAGGCTAAAGCAGGCTGAAAACGAGATACGCGAATGGGGCGGCCAGGAGGGGGGAGTCGATTACGTCGAGCACGCCGCCGAAGCCGGGGATGAGTCGGCCGGAGTCTTTGACCTCGGCGTCGCGCTTCATCATCGATTCCAAAAGGTCGCCGACCTGCCCGATCCCACCGATCACGACCCCGAACAGAAACGCCTTCGGCGCTGACAGGTTCGTGATCAACGGCGCACAGATCATCCCCACGCAGCCGGCGGTGATCATGCCGCAGATCAGGCCTTCCCAGGTCTTGCCCGGGCTGAGCCAGAATATGAGCTTATGCCGCCCCAGCGCCCGGCCGCCGAAGAAGGCGCCGATGTCGGTGAACTTGACGACCAGCAATATCATCAGCACGGTCATCGTCGTACCGTGAAATTTCACGATCCCGTCAGCCCCGACCGCGGTTTTCACGCGAAGCGCCATCAGGAACCACGCCAGCCCGCCAAGGTACATCGTCGCCAGCACCGTGCCGGCCATGTGGTGGATCGCTTCCTGCGTCTGCTTGTCTATCGCGCGCAATAGCGCCGCCAGCAGCATCACGAAGACGATGATGAACGCCAGTGTGCTCGTGGAGTACGGCTTGAATTCGTCGAACTGCGTTCCGAACGCATGGAAGATCAGCAGCGCCGATCCCACACTCGCCACCGTGCGATAGGGCTTCACCTTCTCTGCCGCGAAGAGCTGCGCCAGTTCGTAGGTCGCCAGCGGCAAAATGCCCAGCAGCAACACCAGCAATCCCACGCCGCCGATGCCGTGCGGCTTGATGTGCTGCGTCCATCCCTGCACGGCATGGTCCAGCCACAACAGCGCGAACAGCCCCGCCAGCATGAGCGGTCCGTACGTCAGACGATTCCGTAACGCTTTTTCCATTCGCCGGCGGCAGTGTCGCGGGACTTTCGTCGATTGGCAAGAAGTGGGGGGATGGAATGAACGCCAAGCGGCCAAGGGGCCAAGAATTCAAGACAGAAAATCGAACGCAGCAGCGCAGCGAACGCAGAGAATTGAGAGAATGGATTTCTCTGCGTTCTCTGGGCCTCCGCGTTCGTCCCTGATTTGGATTTTCTTCTTGGCCCCTGGGCAACTTGGCGTTCATCTCCAATTCGCTGACCGAACAATCGTCTTGACACGAAAGCGGACTCGCCTTATCCATGCTACATGGATCACCCCAAGATCGTTTACGACGCCATCACCTTCGATGACGTGCTTCTCATCCCGCAGTTCAGCGATTTCGTGCCCTCCGACGCCGATGTACGTACTCGGTTGACGCGTGGGATCGAGATCAACATTCCCCTGATCAGCGCGCCGATGGACACCGTCACTGAGGCGGCGCTGGCCATCGCGCTGGCGCAGGAGGGCGGGATCGGCATCGTGCATAAGAACCTGCCGGTCGAGGCGCAGGCGCGGGAAGTGGAGAAGGTGAAGCGGTCGGAGAACGGCGTGATCGTTGATCCGATCGTGCTTTCGCCCAACAACACGATCGCCGACGCCCGGCGGGTGATGCGCGAGTACAACGTCTCGGGCATTCCCATCTGCGAAATCGACAGCACCCAAATCGGTGTCCGTGCCCGATCCAGTTCCAACGGCAAACTGCCGCGGCTGGTGGGGATTTTGACGCGTCGCGATCTGAAGTACCAGGAAGACGAACAGCGTCGCATCGGCGACGTGATGACCAAGAACAACCTGATCACCGCGCCGGAAAATACGTCGCTCGAAGACGCCGAACGCATTCTGTATAAGAGCAAGGTCGAGAAGCTGCTGATCATCGATAATGCGGGAGGTCTGGCGGGGCTGATCACGATGCGGGATCTGGACAAGCTGCACCAGTTCCCCAAGGCATGCAAAGACAGCCGCGGCCGGCTGCGGGTGGGGGCGGCGACGGGGGTGAAAGACTTCCGCAGGGTCGAAGCGCTCATCAATGCCGATGTCGATGTCATCATCGTGGATACGGCGCACGGGCACAGCCGCAACGTGATGGAGACGGTTCGGGAGATCAAGCGGAACCACACCATCCAGGTGATCGCCGGCAACATCGCGACGGCCGAGGGGGCGCGGGATCTGATCGAGGCGGGGGTGGACGGGATCAAGGTCGGCATCGGCCCGGGAGCGATCTGCACGACGCGCATCGTCAGCGGCGTGGGTGTGCCGCAGATCAGCGCGATCCTGAACGCACTCAGCGTCGCCGAACCCGCAGGAATCCCGGTAATCGCCGATGGCGGGATTCGCCACTCCGGCGACATCGCCAAAGCCATCGCCGCCGGGGCGAGCTGCTGCATGATGGGATCGCTTTTCGCGGGTTTGGATGAGTCTCCCGGTGAAATGATCATCCACCAGGGGCGTCGTTATAAGAGCTATCGCGGCATGGGCTCGATGGGCGCGATGGTCCAGGGCTCGAAGGACCGTTACGGGCAGGCCGGCGTGACGTCGGTCAGCAAGCTGGTGCCCGAAGGCGTCGAAGGTCAGGTGCCGTATCGCGGGCCATTGAGCGATTTCGTCTACCAATTGGTTGGCGGTCTTCGGGCCGGCATGGGATACTGCGGGACGAAGAACATCGATGAGCTTCGCAAGAACGCGAAGTTCTGCCGCGTGAGCGGCGCGAGCATGGCCGAAAGCCACCCGCACGATATTACGATCACCAAGGAAGCGCCGAATTACTCGATCGAGTATTCGGAAGGATTGAAGCGATGAAGACAAAGTTGCCAGTTACCAGTTGCCAGTTGCCACAGCAGACGCACGCGGGCCGTCTTCTCCGGCAACTGGCAACTACCAACTGGCAACTCGCGACAGTTGCTGCCGCGCTGGTTATCGGCTGCGAATCCACCGCCACGACGCAGCCGAGTGCGACGGTTCAGTCGCGGCAGGATTCGGCGCTGAAAGACCCGTTTTCTTACGGTCCCGACGCCCACGACCCAAAAAAAAGCCCCCAGGGCCTGGACCCCAAGCACCCCGGGGATGGGACCGCCAAGAGCGAATGGGACCGTTTCTGGAACCCCTGATTGGCCGATAGATGTCTTTTAGGGTCCGCCATCGCGGGCCGTTTGTACGTTTGAAGGAGATTCGATGAACACCTCGCGCACGATCCTCTGCCTCGCCGGTCTCGCGCTCTTGAGCGGCTGCGTCAACAGCAGCACCACCTCCACCGGCCAGATCAACATGGAACCGCTGACCATCGATCCGGCGATGCAGCAACGCCAGTGGGAACCGCAGACCGCGACCTACGCCAACGGCGACACCGTCACCTGGTCCACCGGTTTCGCGTACGATGCCGATCCGGAGCAGGAAGACTGGAAGTACTACTTCGCCGATACCGGCACGTACTTCGTCAACCTCGTGACGTCTCCGTACACTGCCTACAAACAGCGCGACGGCGTCGCCTCGACCGGCGTGCAAATCCCGCCCACCTACACCGCCGTCCCACCCTTGCCGCCTTCGGACGCCGAAGTCGAAATGGCGCCGACGACAATGCCGACGCGCTGATTACTTCGCTTCGTCCCGTTGATGGATGAACGCCAAGGTTCCACCGGACTAAAGACGTGAACCGCAGATTGCGCCGATGACGCAGATGGGGAAAGATTTCTTTTCCACATCGGCGCGATCGGCGGAATCTGCGGTTCCCTGTTTTTGTGACGTTCATCGTCTTCCTTGGATTGCCGCGCTTGCCCTGCGGGAGATGGCGCATATCCTCGACCCTTCCGCCCAAAGGAGAATCAATGGCCAAGGTCCGCAAAGCTGTCATCACCGCCGCGGGGCGGGGGACGCGTCAGTATCCGGCGAGCAACGCCGTCAAAAAAGAGATGTTCCCACTCGTCGATCGCGATGGGCTCTCCAAGCCGGTGATCCAGATCATCGGCGAAGAAGCCATCGAAGCCGGCATCGAGGAAATCTGCATCGTCACGCCGCCGGGGCATGAGAAGATCTACCGCGAATACTTCCGCCGGATGAACGACGAAGAGGCCAAGGCTTATCGCGGCAAGGACTGGGCGATCCTGGAATCTGAAAAGCTGCACGCCTTTGGTGAGCGGCTCTACTTCGCCGAGCAATCCACCCCCGAAGGCTTCGGCCACGCCGTCTTCCAGGCCAAAAAATTCGCCAACGGCGAGCCCGTCCTGCTCATGCTGGGTGACCACATCTACATCTCCGATATCAAGGACCGCTGCGCGCGGCAGCTTATCCGCGTGTTCGAGCAATACATGCTCGACGCCGCCGGTGCCGTGCAGCCCA
Source organism: Tepidisphaerales bacterium (assembly GCA_038215325.1). GTDB lineage: Bacteria > Planctomycetota > Phycisphaerae > Tepidisphaerales > Tepidisphaeraceae > BPJO01. Next base: position 10,409 of record JBBQQZ010000100.1, read on the forward strand.
CGCTCGAGCGCCTGCTGCACCTGTTCGGCGTCTGCAAAGGCACACCCATGGACGCCAACAAGGGCATCTACAAGGCCGACCTGATCCACGAAAAGCCGAGCATCGAATACGCCCGCGAAAACCTCGTCACCCCCGGCCTGCCCGCCGGTAATTACTTTGCCCACTTCGGGTTATACGTCTTCGGGTCCGGCATCTTCGACAGCCTCGAATACCTGATCAAAAACAACATCCGCGAGAAGGGCGAGATCCAGCTCACCGCCGCCCAGGAACATCTGCGCCAACAGACCGAAAAGTACTGGCTCGTCCAAGCCCACGGCCAGCGCTTCGACACCGGCATCCCGTACGGCCT
>JBBQQZ010000101.1:0-10712 GCA_038215325.1 Tepidisphaerales bacterium
GCGGGGTTGATGGTGCTGATGGTCAGGCCCTTGTGGCTGATGACGACGGGGCTGATTTCGACGTCGCCGGTGACGACGACGGTGCCGGTTCGCTCATTGATCATCACCCGCGCCTCGGAGGCGACGATCGGGAGGGGCAGGCGCTGGACGCGGGCGATAAAGCTGTCCGGCCGGGCGGCTTCGCTGGGGGGGATGCGGACGACCACTTCCTTCTCGCTGATCGCCCAGGCCCAGGTCTGGCCGTCCTCGGAATCGTTGATGATCTTGGCGATGTTGCTGCTCATGGTCCAGGTGGCGCTGGGGTCGTCGATGATGAGCTTGAACTGCCCGCCGACATCGACCTGGCCGTTGGGCAGATCGATATCCAGCACGCAACCGCCTTTCACCAGACCGACGGTCGGCGTCGCCGTATCTTCAATACTGACAGCACCTTGCGTCCATCCCACGAGAATGCTTTTCTCCTGATACCGGAACTCCATGGGCGTGACGAACAGCCTGCCGCCTTTAAGCGTGTTGGCGGTGCCGATGCTGGTGACGTAGACGTCGAGCTTATCCCCATCTCGAGCACCGGTCGCCGGGACGGTGGCGGTGAGGGTGACGATGGCGACGTTCTTGGCGTCGCCTAGTTCCAGCACGCTCGTCGGATTGCCGTACCGCTTCAGCATCTCCGCCAGCGGGCGCATCGCGGGCAGGAAGTCCCCGCCGTCGCCCGTGCCCTTGAGGCCGAACACTAGGCCCCAGCCGGTGATGACGTTGGTCCGCTGGTTGCCCAGCCGGGTCACGTCCGCGATCCGCGCTGCTTGGACGCCTGACGCGACCAGCAATGCGATAGCAATGATCCTTAACAACATTCAGTCCTCACATTCGGCGTTCGGCAATCGTCAGTCGGCATTCGGCAATCGTCAGTCGGAAATCTCTAGAACGGATTCAGCCAATCCAGCGCCCGCGGCACCCAGCCGCGTTTGGTGGAATCGCGAACCGCGCCGCTGTGCGTTTTCCGCAGTTCCAGATCGAACAACTGCGAACTCAGCACCGTGTTGTCCGGCTGGATATCCTGCACCCGGCAAACGCCGTTGAGCATGAACACCTGCTCTTCTTCGTCGGTCACGATCCGCTTACGGGCCTGGATCACCAGCGTGCCGTTGGGCTTCACGTCCACCACTTCGGCCTGAATGCGAGCAATCAGGCTGTCCTTGCGATCGACCGTGCCCTCGCCTTTGTAGTCCCGATTCCCCGACAGTTTCACTTCCGGCGAAATACTGCCCACCGCGTTCTTGAAAGCGAAGTTCGCCAGGTCGATCGTCGGGAATTGATCGATTTTCGCGTTCATCGACGCATCTTTTTTCGTGTCCGTCGTTCCCTCGCTGGAAAATTCGCTCAACTCCCGAACGATGATCGTGACCAGATCATGCTTTTGCAGCGTCCTGGGCTTTGAAGGCGGAACCGCGAACGGGCTGACGTCCGACGCGCGAACCAGCCGCGGATCGTCCGGCATCGAGACGGCGGCGCGGAAGAGCGAACCGTTATTACGACGCAGCAACTCCCCGATGTTCGGAGGCGGGGCATTGAGATTGTTCTGAGGCGGTTGCGCGACCGAACGCGTCGGCCTCGGTTCCATCTCCTGCGCCATCGCCAAAGCACCCGTCAGCGCCGAAACGACCAGAAAATACCGTCGATTGTTCAACATCTACCGCTCCCGAATCTGCTGCCTGATCCGCACTGAAACGTCATTTCGCACGCGCCACCGCGTCGTCGGTCTTCGTGGCCGCCGGGTTGATCGATCCCTGCTGCGGGCCAGTGACGGTGACGCGGAAGATCTCGCGCGTCGTCTCGTTCTTTACCCGCACCGTCTGCCCGAACTTTCCGCCATCGATCGCTCGGGCGACGATTCGGACGCTCACCCCGCCGTTGTTCTGTTCGATCGTGACGTACTGGCCCGGGCGAATGAGTTGGACGGAATCGACCAGCTTCCCGGTCAGCACGTTCCCGGCCTTCAAGTCCCGCGCCGCCTGCTGGCCTACCGCCTGGTCACGTTTCAGGAGCGGGTCGCTGGATACGCTGTCGGCTAAAATTCGGCGTTCGACCACGTCGGCGTCGGTGAGGATTTGCCCCACGCCCAATGGTTTGACCACGACCAACTGGTCCTGCCAGGCCTGCGCCCGCGCCTGGACAAACGTCCGCCGGGTTTTGCCTTCGCTGAGCACGTTCACATGCCACGACACCTCGCCCAGATCACCCACCCGCTGCGGGTTGATGCCGAACTGAAACTGCGGCTCGGCGAGGCGCAGGAGCTTTTCGTCCTCGGTCCGAAACGTGATTTGCAGCGTTTCGGCGGGGATTTTCAGGCGAGACGCCAGGTCGGCGGTGAGGATCGAGCGCAGCGAGCGGTCGCCGGCGTCGCCAGCGATCTCAACGACCTTCGTCTCAGTCTTGACCGCATCCGGCGTCTTGCTGGCGACAAACTGCTCGAGCTTCTTCTCCTGCGCCACCTCGACGTCGCTCCGCGTGATCGTACAGGTGAGCGCGCCGGCGAAGTTCATCATCGACGTATTCACACCCGCGTCGCGAAGCAGCGTGCGGAGCTCAGGGATGCTGATCGACTTCACGCCCTGTTTGTCGCCGAAGCGGGCGACGATCAGTTCGCCCAGCGGCTCGAAAACGGCTTTGTCGGTGTCCGACCACCGCGCGATCTGCCGGAACCGGATCTCCTGACCGATGACGGTGGATTCGCCCCGCAATTCGACCGCGACGCCCGACGCGGTGTCGGATCGTAGAAATTTCTCCTGCCCATGCGCGAGTTGCGCCGACGCCAACTGCGCCAATAGCGCGAGCACGAGGACAAACAAGATCGTGCGGACGGCGTTTTGCTCCTGATTCTTTCGCATTGGAGATCCTTTGTACGACGCTTACGAGCGGCGCAGGTTGCCGATGGTCTGTAGCGCCTGGTCTGCCGTCTGGATGCTTTGACTGTTGAGCTCGAACGCCCGCTGGGTTTTGATCAGCGTCACCAGTTCTTTAACCGGATCGACGTTGCTGCCTTCGAGGAAGCCCTGTAGCAGTTGACCGGCTCCGTCCTGGCCCGGGCGGGTTTCGGCGGCGTTGCCGGAGGAGTCGGTTTCTTGATAAAGGCTGCTGCCTAAAAGGTTTAGGCCGTTCGGGTTCACGAACTGGAACAGCTTGATCTCGCCGACGGTCTGTTTCTGGATCTGTCCGGCCTGAAGCACTTGGACCGTGCCGGAACCGCTGATGTTGATCTCGGTCGAGTTCGGCGGAATGGTGATCGGCGGGTCGAGCCGGTAGCCGTCGCCCATGCCCAGGACCAGTTCGTTGTTGTTGTTGACGAAGAAGTTGCCGTTGCGGGTGTAGGCGACGCCGTCGCCGATGCTGGGGTCGATTTTCACGCGGAAAAAGCCCTGCCCCGAGATGCCGACGTCAAACTGCCTGCCGCTGCTTTCCAGCGAGCCTTGTTCCAGATCGAGCTGGGTGTTGCTGACCTTGACGCCCAGACCCACGAAGATGCCCGCCGGCGCGAGTTCGCCGGAGGCGTTCTGGGCGCCCGGCTGCTTCATCGCCAGGTACATCAGGTCTTCGAAATTACATCGCTGCCGCTTGAACGCGGTGGTATCGGCGTTCGCGAGATTGTTCGCGACGACATCAATACGCGTCGAAAGCGCCCGAAGGCCCGTGGCGGCGGAGTTGAGTGCGGTGATTGCCATTCGTTTTAGTGCGGAGGACTGAGGACTGAGGACTGAGTGGCTCGTCTGCCCGTCTCAGTACTCAGTCCTCAGCACTCAGTCCTTTAACCTATTTTCCCGACTTCGTTCACCAGCTTCGACAACGTCGTGTCCTGGTACTTGATCATGTTCGCGTTGGCCTCGAGGAGACGCTGGGTTTCCATGAGGCGGGTGAGTTCGGTCGCCGGGTCGACGTTGGATTGTTCCAGCATCCCGCCGAGGAGTTGGCCGCGTGCGGGGATCATCCGGGCATCGCCGGTGAGGGCGAGCAGGTTTTCACCGACCGGGCGGAGGTTTTTCGGGTCGCTGGATTCAAACAGCCCGATATTCGCCAGCGTTTCCTGTCCGCGGCGGAGTTCTCCGCGACTCCCGACGGTCAGTTCACGCTGCGGCACATTCTCCATAACGATCGGCTGGCGGTTGCGGTCGAGAACCTGGTGCCCCTGCGCGGTGATGAGATGGCCTTCGCGGTTCAGCATCAACGCGCCGGCGCGGGTGAGACGGTCTTCGCCTTGCCCGTCCTTGACCGCGAGGAAGCCTTCCCCGCTCATGGCGGTGTCCAGCGGGTTGCCGGTCTGTTCGATGGTTCCCTGGGTGAAATCGACGTACGTCGGCGCGAGCAACTGCCCGCCGCCGAGGTTGTCCAGCAGGGGGTGGCTATCGCCACGGGCGCGGGTGACCTGTGCCTCGACGCGGCGGGCTTCCAGCATCGCCATGGACCGCTTAAAGCCGTTGGTATCGCTGTTGGCCAGGTTGTTGGCGATGACGTCCTGCTGGTGCGAATTCGTCACCATGCCGGTCGCCGAGAGGTAGAGTCCGTAGATCATGCGGCCCCCCGTTCGCCGGCGGCGCGGAGGGGCGCGTAGAAGCCGCGCCACTTCATGCGGACGAAATCCTGCAAATCCTCAGCGTCGAGGCCATCCGTGGCCTCGAGTCTCTTAAGGCGAGAATCCTGCTCGGCAATCACCTGCCGAACGTGCTCGATCGCCGCCAGCCGGGCTGCCAGAACGATCTTCTCTCCGAGATTCAGCACGCTATCACTCATCGCACCTCCATGTGCGTAGGACATCCAACAAAGGACACAAACAATCGCCGTGCCAGAACGCGGAACGTCGTTTATGGAGCCCGAATCAATCCCTCACCGACCGCGCAGGGCGCAGATCGTGCGCCTGCCAGCGCGGATGCTGCTTCGGCCTGACCCCTCCCCAGGAGATCCCCCAGGCGATCGCATGTTCCCTCTCCCGGTACGCCGCGGGAGGGTAGGTGCGGACAAGATTGAGTCGCAAGCCTATTTGCGGCGGATCATTGAGTTGTCGAGACCGGCGGCGTAGCGTTGCTCAGTCCACCATGAAACACCTTGAACTCCCCATCCCCGGCCAATGCGACGAGCACGGCCACCGTGAACACTGCGACGTCTGCATCCGCGATCAACTCCGCGATCTGCCCGGCGTTGTCGATGTCCAACTGCGGCACAACGGCACGTCGGAGACCGCGCTGGTGGTCGATTACGATCAGGCCCAGTTCAACCCGCGTTCGATCCAGAGCCTCGACGGCTGGGGTGCCTGCCGGCTCGCCGAGTCGCTGTTCGCCGCCACCAACGTCGAAACGACCACGCGGGTTCGCTCCGCGGGCGCGTGGATCGCTCGAAATAACGAGATCGTGCTGGTCGCGATCAGCGCCGCGGCGCTGCTGGCAGGCTTCCTGGTCAATTACTATTCCGGGCCCAACTGGGTCCGGCTGACGCTGCTGGCGATTTCCGCCGTCGCCGCCAGCACGCGGACGTTTCCGGACGCGGTCGCGATCCTGCTTCGATTCCGGCTCGATGTCGATGTTCTGATGTTCGCCGCCGCCATCGGGGCGGCGACGATGGGGAAGTTCGAGGAAGGCGCGTTCCTGCTGTTCCTCTTCGGCACCGGCTCCGCCGGCGAGCACCTGGCGCTCGGGCGGGCGCGCAAAGCGATCGAATCGCTCACCAAGCTCGCCCCCGATACCGCGATCCGCATCGACGACACCGGCCAAGAGTCGACCGTCAAAGCCGACAAACTTGTCCCCGGCGACAAAATCCTCATCCGCCCGTTCGATCGCGTCGCGGTCGATGCCCGCGTCATCGAAGGCGCCAGCGAACTCGACCAATCTTCCATCACCGGCGAATCCGTCCCCGTCCCACGAACGGCGGGCGACGAGATCTTCTCCGGCACGCTCAACGGCGAAGGCCGGCTCATCGCCACCACCGTGCGGCCGGTGAGTGAATCGACCCTGGCGCGCATCGTGAAGATGGTGGAAGTGGCGCAGGAACAAAAATCCACGACGCAGCGCTTCACCGACCGAATCGAGTTCTACTACGTGCCGATCGTGTTCGTCCTGACGCTGCTGGTGATCGTGATCCCGCCGCTACTGGGCATCGGGCACCGGCAGGTGCTGGAGCCGTCGATCTGGAAAGGCTGGTTCTACCAGGCGATGGGCTTTCTGACCGCCGCCAGCCCCTGCGCTCTGGCGATCGGCACGCCGGCGGCGGTGCTGTGCGGGGTGGCGAAGGCGGCGCGGATCGGTGTGCTCATCAAAGGCGGAGCGCACCTGGAATCGCTCGCCCGCGTGAAGGCGATCGCGCTGGACAAGACCGGCACGCTCACCACCGGCAAGCCGACGGTCTCCACGATCGTCACCACCGACGTCATCACCGCCGACCAGGCGCTCGCGATCGCGGCGTCAATCGAGCAGCACGGCAATCACCCGCTCGGGACTGCGATCGTTGAGGCGGCTAAAACGCGGTCGCTGCCGCTTCCCGAAGCCGACGATGTCGCGCAGCGGGCCGGCATCGGTATGACCGGCCGGGTCGACAGTCGAGATTACGGCGTCGGCAAATCGACCATCGCCGGCGACGTCGAGCGCTGGCCGATTAATCTACGCGAGGCACATCGGCGGTTGCTGGAGGCCGGATGCACGCTGGTCGCGGTGACGCGGGATGACGTTCCGGTGGCGTTGATCGGTCTGATCGACCAGCCGCGCCCCACCGCCAGGCGCGCGGTCGAAGCGCTTCGCGAGGCCGGGATTGTCGAGGTCGCGATGCTCACCGGCGACAACGCTCACGCCGCCAAGTCCGTCGCCACGACGCTGGGCATCAGTTCCGTCCACGCCGACCTGCTGCCAGAACAGAAGCTGGCGCTGATCGACGAACTGACGACGAAATTCGGCCCGGTCGCAATGATCGGCGACGGCGTGAACGACGCCCCGGCGCTCGCCAAGGCGCAGGTCGGCATCGCGCTGGGTGCCGCCGGCACGCAGGTGGCGATGGAGACCGCGGACGTCGTTCTCATGGGCCACGACCTCACGCGACTCGCCGACGCCTTGCGGTTGTCGCACCGGGCGCGAAACATCGTGATCCAAAACCTCGTCATCGCACTGGGCGTGATCTGCATCGTCGCCCCGCTGGCGGCGATGGGGTACACCAGCCTGGGCATGGCGGTGCTGCTGCACGAAGGCTCGACCGTGGTGGTGGTGCTGAACGCGCTTCGGCTGCTGCGGTAGTTTTTCCGAAAAATCGGTTGGTTCCAGAGCCTTCGGCGGTTAGTTTATTGCGGGTCAAGACACGGAGGTCTTCTATGAGCCAGCAAAACCGAAAACTGAAAGAACTCCGCCGCCGCGACCGGAAAGATCGGCGCGAGCGCACCGCGATGCCGCGCCGTCTCACGGCAAGCGCGTTGCCACCGACCCTGGACCTCGCCGGCCCGGACGGAAAAACGAGCACGCTGCACCTCGTCGAATACAGGATTAACTTTGACGCGATGAAGCACGGGCCGCCTGAGCCGATGTGTGACCATCTCGACGAAGACGCGAGAAGGGCACTTTTTTACGATGTACACCACAACCCCGCTGCGGCAATCCTCCGACTGCGCGAGTTGGTGGAGCAGTTTCCCGAATCCAGAACGGCGTTGAACTGGCTGAGTTCTGCGCTGGCAGCGAACGCGCAGACGGCCGAGGCGTTTGTCGTGTCCCGGGAATTGTTCGCCAAGTTTCCAGACTATTTTTTCGCCCGGTGCAACCTGGCGCAGATGTACCTGTTTCAAGGCGATGTGGCAGCAGCCGAACAGCTACTCGCCGGTTTCTCGTGCATCAAGGACCTCTATCCCGATCGCGACGAATTCCATGTGACCGAGGTCAGCAGTTTTGAATCGACGATGATTCAGTTGCTGTGCGCCAAGGGAGACATAGAGGCCGCCGCCAACCGCCTGGCCATGCTGCGTGATATCCTCGACGAGGAGACCCCGATGTTTCGGCAGGCCTGCGCGCAGGTCCGGGCGGCTTCGCTCAAGCAAGCCATGACCTCCGGGCTGGTGAGTCGGACGATAGGTTCCCTGCGATCCGCTTTAGAACGCCGCGCACGACCGACGCATCAGTCGATCAACAACGTCTGACCCGCGGCGTCCCCCTTTTTCTTCCGCCCGCGCTTCACGCGGTCGCGGCCGAAGGCGTCGGTCTGGGTTTCGACCTTGGACTCGCGGTCCCTCGAAAACAGGTCCGTCGCCGTCCCGTCTTTCACTTCCAGCGCGTGCTCGACGCGCTTGCGCGCGTAGGCGACGTACTCCGCGCTCATATCAAACCCGACAAAACGTCGGCCTTGCAACGCGGCGCTGACGCTGGTGGTGCCGGAACCGTTGAACGGATCGAGGACGATATCGCCTTCGTTGCTGCTGGCCTTGATGATGCGATCCAGCACCGCGATGGGCATCTGGCAGCCGTGCCAGCCTTCGCGCTCTTTGAACGTGCCGCAAACTCGGCTGATGTCCCAAGTGCTGCTGACCGGATCAAAGAAGCTGATCTCCGCCGTCTCGCTCGGGGGCGAGCCGAGCGACTTGTAGCTTTTCTCAAAATAGCTGGCTTCCTGCGGGCGCAGAAACCACGTGTCGTCGGGGAGTTTGCCTTTGCTGTTGGCGCGGAGGTCCTGATAGGTGGTCTGACGCGCACTGGCGACGCGGACGGCATCGGCGTTGAAGGTGAGATTGGTCAGGCCGGCGGTCGGTTTTTCTTTGCTGAAGTAGAGGATGTGCGTGTGCGACTTGGCGAACATCTTCTTGGTCTGCTGCCCGAACGTGTAATGCCAGATGATCCAGTTCCGCATGTGGAACCCGATCTTCCGCCGGGCCACCACCGCAAGGTCGGAGGCAAACTCGTCCCCGATCGCGAGGTAAAAGCTGCCCGTCGGCTTGAGCGCCCGGTAGACCGCTTTCATCCACTGTTCAGACCAATCGACGTACTCGTTCACGCTCTTCTTGTCGTTGTAGTTTTGATACAGATACCCGATATTGAACGGCGGATCGGCGAAAACCAGGTCTACCCAGCCTTCGGGCAGGCTGTTAAGCAGCTCGATGCTGTTGCCGTTGACGATCCGGTTGATCGGCAGGCCTTCCTCCGGTGTCCAGGGGTTTGCGGTCTGTTCGTCGGCCGACTTGAACCCGTTTCGATATGCCCGCAGACGGGCCTCGTGTAATTCCATATGATCGTTCCCGTGAATCCCGACATTCTGCGAATTTGTGACGCCAACTGCAACCGTGCCCGCGAAGCGTTTCGCGTGCTCGAAGATTATGTGCGATTCTCGCTCAATAACGCCGATCTGAGCGAATCGCTGAAGACGCTCAGGCACGATTTCCAAACCGCAACGCAGACACTACAGCGAAACGCCGTCGCCCATCGCGATATCGCGCACGACGTCGGCACGGGCATTACAACCGAAAGCGAACAAAAGCGCGAATCGCTCGGCGCGGTGGTGACGGCCGCCTCGAAACGCCTCGGCGAGGCGCTCCGCACGATCGAGGAATACACGAAAACCACCGGCGGCGCAAGTGCCCAAGTTCAATCCATCCGGTACCGCTATTACGACGTCGAAAAACGCCTTCTCCTCACCCTCACCCCCGGCCGCGATAAAATGAGGGGGGTGCGACTTTGTGTCCTCGTGACCGAAGCGCTGTGCAAACACCCCTGGCTCGACGTCGCCCGGCTCGCAATCGAAGGCGGTGCCGATTGCCTGCAACTGCGCGAAAAACATCTCGATGGCGCGGAATTGCTGAAACGCGCCCATCAGTTCGCTGCGCTGTGTCGTCAGCACAACGTCATCTCGATCATCAACGACCGGGTCGATATCGCGGTTTTAAGCCATGCAGACGGGGTTCACGTCGGCCAGACTGACATTCCGGCCATCGAAGTTCGGAAACTGATCGGGCCGGATCGCATTCTCGGCGTCAGCACCCACCGGATCGAACAGGCGAGGCAGGCGGTGCTGGACGGCGCGGATTACATCGGCGTCGGACCGATCTTCACCAGCACGACCAAGCCGAAAGACGCGCTGTCGGGCCTGGACTACGCGCGGCAGATTCCTCGCGAAATTGCGATTTCCGCCATTGCGATCTCCGGGATCAACTCCGAGAATCTATCCCAGTTGCTTGAGACGGGCCTAGAATCCGTCGCGGTCAGTGCATCGGTGATCTCTTCCGGTGACCCGAAGCTGGCCACGAAGGAACTGAAGGCCCGGCTCGTTGGATAAGGCGATTCAGGTCTATATCTGCTGTTGCAATCAAGCACACTTGATCGATGTAGTGTGTAGCGCATCGCACGGACGCGAAGTGGGCCGTCTTGGTGTTTTGGAGACGGCATAATCCTCACGGACGATACGCCCGTCATCCGAGTTGCAGACCCATCGGGGTTTGCCACTATCGGACGCGAAAGTTGCTTGTATTTCCGACCCGCGAATTGAACGCGTGTTACGTCTTAGATGTCGTTGGGTGATCGGCGTCTCGATCAGAACGACATCCCCGCTTCAGACCCGGGGGGTTAAGTCCGGTCTGAATAGAAGAATCGGAGTTTTGAACGTGATCTACGCTACTCGCACCATCGTGAAGTCCCTCCTGGGCGTTACCCTCCTCGCCGGCATCTCGCAGGCCGCCACCAGTTGGACGACGCCCGCCGGCTCGACCACCAGCGTCGACT
>JBBQQZ010000102.1:0-10680 GCA_038215325.1 Tepidisphaerales bacterium
ATTCGTGGTGAGCGGATGCCGCCGGTGATCTTGCGCACTACCACCGCCGGGCGAAGCGCCCGCTCGGCGGCGTGGTTCGCGCCGTCCACCTGGGGCTTGTGCAGGAGCGTCGTCAGGCTGTTGCGGTGGTTGACGATCCGCTTCGTGGAACGGGTACCGGGATCGCAGATCGTTCGGCTGATCTCGGCGACGAGAGGGGGTTTAAGCCGGTCGATCGAATTTGCACGGCGTTGATCGCGGTCTACGATACAGGTCGCATGAGCATCTACGATCGAATCCTCGTCACCGGCGGCAACGGAATGCTGGCGTATGCGTTTAAGCAGCGTTTCACGCCGATGAATCTGAACGTCACTTACGCCGACCGCAGCGTTTGCGACGTATGCGATGACGACTCGTGCAACCGCGCGTTTCGTGACTTGCAGCCGACGCTGGTGATTAACTGTGCCGCGTACACGAAAGTCGATCTGGCGGAGAAGGAGTGGGGGGCGGCGAATCAATGCAATGGGTATGGCGTGGGCCATCTGGCCGAGCTGTGCCGCAACTACGGCGCGATGCTCGTGCATTTCAGCACCGATTACGTCTTCGACGGCACGGTATCGCGGCCGCTGGAAACGACCGATCCGCTCGGGCCGCTCAGCGCGTACGGCAAATCCAAGTTGCTCGGCGAGCAACTGCTGCGGCAGGACGCACCCGATCGCTGGCTGATCCTCCGCACCGCTTGGCTTTACGGCCCCGGCGGGCCGTGCTTTCCGGCGACGATGGTTAACGTCGCAAAGCAAGGTAAACCCCTCAAGGTCGTTGACGATCAGCACGGCACCCCCACGTTCACTTACGATCTGGTCGACGCCACCCTCGAACTCATCCACCGTCAGGCACCCAGCGGCATCTGGCACCTGACCAACTCCGGCCAAACCACCTGGTACGATTTCACGGCAGCGATCCTGGAAGAGTTCGGCCTTAAGACCGATCTGTCGCGCACCAGCAGCGCCGAGTGGAAAAAACTGAAACCCGACGCCGCAATCCGGCCCATGTACAGCGTGCTGGATATTACGCCATACGAATCGTTGACGCGCCAGCAGATGCCGAAGTGGCGCGACGCGCTGCATCGGTATCGGCTGGCGTTGTAGGACGGGTGTCGGGCGTGGGTTAGCGGCGACACGACGCGGAGCGCTCCGCTTTGCGTCGCGGCTAACCAAGGGCGGGTCAGATTTTACGCATGGATTCTGCGTGCGTGGCGCGTCGGGCGGATTCGGCGTCGCGGACGGCTTGGAGGCGTTCGGGGTCGATCTTCCGTTTCAGGCGCGGGTCGCCGCGGCGGCGCATGTCCTGGATTTGGGCGAGCGTGTCGGTGCGGACGCGTTTTTGATGTTCCTGCAACACCCAGTGGAATCGAGCATGCTCGGAGCGGTAGATCAGGCCCATCCACATCGCGGCCAGGTGCATGGAGTAGATTGCGACCCACATGACGCCGCACATTACCGCCCCGGTGAGGGCCAACTGCCTCCACGGGATCAGGCCCGCCGCCGATGTCAGAACCGCCAGCGATGTGAACGCCAGGCCGCCGATGAAGGTGCTGTAAGCGGTCATCGCGACCATGAACGCGATGAAGACCAGCAGATACCGCCCCGGCGCGGCTTTGATGACCGCGAAGACGTGCTGCGGCAGCATGTTCTGTAGCGCCCCGCTCGTGATGGCGGTAAACGAGGCGGCGGGGAAGACGAACAGGCCCCAGACGTTGAGCGCGATCATGATCCACGGATGCTTCTGCATCGCAGGCCCGAATCCGAACATCAACGCAACGATGACCGGCAGGAACGCGAAGACGAAGCCGAGGAACAGACCAAACAGCGGGTGCCAGATGTCTTCGCGGAACGAAGCGTTCCGCAGCAGGACCGGCACTTCATCCCGGTTTGCGGGGCCGACTTCTTCCATCACGTTGCCGTAGTGCGCCATCACCATCAACACGATGATGAACACGATCGGCAACAGCAGGATGTTGGCGACCGGAACGAGCATAGACGCCTGCACCAGCACGTGCATAATGAACACGAAGAACATCGCCATCAGGCTGGTGCCGGTGATGATGCGGAACGGCGCTTGCCACCAACTGACTTCGCCACGCGAGATGGGCTCGATGGTCGAATTTGAACTGTAGTTCAGCGCCGGCTTCGCCATCGGGATGTCTTGCGGCGCGATGCGATGATCGGGGACAACCTCGACCGCGACGAGCAGTTCGCCGGTTTCGGGGTCGTAGCGCGGGGGCAGGTCGGTGGGCGGGGCGTCGATCCGGGGGGCGTCGTCGAGCGCGAAAAAGTCATCGACGGTTTGCCTGAGGTCTTCCTGGTGCGCGTGTTCGCGGATCTTCTTCTTCAGCGCAGTCGGGATCTCCTCGGCGTCCTTCATTTTCAGCGTGCCGTCGTCTTCAAACGCGTTCAGTTCGTCCAAAGGCGGGACATCAACCAGGCGCATGCAGACGGGGCACTGGAAAGCGTCGCCAGCCCGGTCTTCGGGCAGGTCGAACGGGTGGCCGCAAATACACGAAAAATGGATCATTGCCTCGTCCGTCCCGGGTTGGGGGTCCGTACATTATACGACCTTCACCCTCATTTCGGTTCGGGAATGGTTGTCGCTACAATTCGGCCGGTTGAAAGGACCAGAGATGACTCGTTTTCGAAGCATGATGTTTGCCGTTGGGGTGTGCGCCTCGTTGGCGGTTGCGCAGAATTCCCCGTCGGCCGAGCAGTTGCAGAAACAACTCGACGAGACCAACGCGCAACTGCGGGCGGCGCAGGACCGGAAAAACGAGCTGGCGCTGGAAAACCAGAAGCTTCAAAAACGACTCACGGACACGGAGCAGCAGACCCAAGCCGTCCGGGAAGAGCTCGATACGCTCGAGTACCGAGCCTATTTTCTGCGTGAGCACTATGCGGCCTGGCAGGAGTTTCTCGAGGTCAACCCGCCGGTCAAGGCGATGTGGTCGGCGTTCTTCAATTCGGTCACCACGCGCCACTCTCTCACCGACCTCCTCGGCGACGGTCATTGGCCGTTCAGCGTCGAGGGGTAACGCCGCGGCCGTTACGCCATTTGCCGCCGGTCAACCCTTCAGCTCCAACTGCATGTAAATCACATCCAGCCAGCGGCCGAACTTGAAGCCGACCTGTTTCAGATGCCCCACGCGCACAAACCCCGCACGCTCGTGCAGGGCCAGGCTCCCCTCCTGTAGCGCATCAATCCCTGCCACCATCGACCGATGCCCGAGCGCCCTCGCCCGGCGGATCAGCTCTTCGATCATCATTCGTCCCAATCCTTTGCCTTGCGCACTGGGATGGATGTAGATCGAATCTTCGACCGTATACCGATACGCCGACCGCGCGTGAAACCGCGACAGCGATGCCCACCCGACCACCTTCCCGTCGATCTCGCCGACGAGGACCGGATGCTGCGCATCATGCGAAGCAAACCAGTGACGCCGGTCCTCGATGCTTTCGGGCTTCTCCTGGTACGTGCAGGTGCAGTGACCTACGAAGTGGTTATAGATTTCGTTGATGGCCTCGAGATCGTCGGGCGTCGCGTCGCGCAGGATAGGGGCGGGGGTGGGGGTGCTCATGGAATAAGGATAGGACGAAAAGCAGCCCGCGTCATCGCTTCGCGTGGACGATTCGGTCGATCGCGTTCATTACCTTGGTGGTGTCGACGTCGAAGATGTTGTTGTGATCCCCGCCGGCGATGAAGACCGTCGTCACCGGCGACTTCACCCTCGCCGCCAGCGTGCGCGACATCTCGGCGGGGATGAGCGTGTCGTCTTCGCCGTGGATGATCAGCACGGGGCACTTCACGCGATCGATCACGCCGAGACTGTCGAACGGATGCTTCAGCACCCACGACACCGGAAAAAACGGCACCATCGAGCGGCCCATGTCGGTGGCGCTGGTGAAGGCGGAGATCGTCGTCAGCGACACCGGCTCGGTCCGCGCCGCCAGGTCGATCGCCATCGCGCCCCCGAGCGACCAGCCGACGAGGTGGAGTTTCGTTCGGTCGATATCGGTGCGCTGGTTGAGATGCGCCCAGAAGACTTCCGCCGTCTCATCCATCGCCACTTCCGACGCCCGTCCGCCGGACATGCCGTAGCCGGGGTAGTCGGGGGTGAGCACGTTGCAGCCGATTTGCTGAAGCAGGTAGATGACGCCGCCTGTGGTCGCGGCGCATTGGCCGTTGCCGTAGAAGACGAGAACCGTCGGGGCGCGCTCCCGTGCTATCCCCGTCGCCCGGTCCAGCCGGCCGACCACGGGGGTGCCGCCTGAGAGCGTCAGCCGGACGATCTCGGTCGTCGCCGATTCTCGAACGATCGCGTCAGCCCTCCCCTGCGTGCTCCGGCCGGGGAAGAGGATCGATTCCTGCAAACCGTAGAACACGACGCACATCCCGATGTAAGCCACCGCCACCCCAATCAGCCCAAAAACAACACGACGACACCATCGCGATGGGGCTGGCACCCGTGCTTCTGTCGCCTCAACAGACCCCGAATCGCTCATGTGGTCAACTTCTGTCTTTGCATTTAGCTAGAACGGCTTTAGAGTCACGCCGGTTACAGATCGAGGGAAAAATTATGCCAGCGGCCTCTCCTTGCGCAGTGGTGATCTTCGGTGCCTCCGGCGACCTCGCCAAGCTTAAACTCATCCCCGCCATGTACGAAATGGTGATGGAAGGGCTGTTGCCTGACGCTTTCGTCCTCATCGGCTACGCCCGCACCGAAATGTCCGACGATGCGTTCCGCAAAGTTTGCTGGGACGCGATCGCCAAAAATGCCCGCACCGCCAGGAAGAACGGCGTCGATCAGCAGAAGCTCCAGTGGCTGCTTGATCGCACGTTTTACCACACCGGCAACTACGACAAACCCGAAGACTTCGACAAGCTCAAGGCCCGCCTCGACGACTTTGATTCCAAATACAAGCTCGGCGGCAACCGCCTGTTCTACCTATCGACGCCGCCGGGCGCGTTCGTGCCGATCTCCGAATGCCTGGGATCAACCGGGCTCGTGCAGCGCGTGCAAAGCGGCGCGGTCGAGCACAAGGGCGCGTGGCAGCGCGTGATCATCGAAAAGCCGTTCGGCCACGATCTGAAGAGCGCCCAGGAACTCAACGCGCTTCTCAACCACAGCTTCCACGAAACCCAGATCTACCGCATCGATCACTATCTCGGCAAAGAGACGGTGCAGAACCTCATGGTGATGCGGTTCGCCAATTCGTTCTTCGAGCCGATCTGGAACTACAAATACATCGACAGCGTGCAGATCACCGTCGCCGAGGCCGTGAGCGCCGACGATCGGGCCGGGTATTACGAAAAAAGCGGCGCGCTGCGAGACATGGTGCAGAACCATATTTTCCAGCTCATGGCGCTGGTCGCTATGGAACCGCCCGCCGCGCTCGATGCCCGATCCATCCGCGACGAGAAGGTAAAGGTCTACAAATCCATCCGTCAGTTGTCGCCCAAGCGCGTGGATGAGTTCGTCGTTCGCGGGCAATACGGCGCGGGCGAAGTGAAGGGCAAGAAGACCGACGGCTACCTGAAGGCCAAGGGCGTCGACCCCGCCAGCACCACCGAAACCTTCGCCGCGCTCAAGCTGTATATCGACAACTGGCGTTGGAGCGGCACGCCGTTCTACATCCGCACGGGTAAGTGCATGCCGAGCAAGGTCAGCGAAGTGACGGTCCGCTTCCGCTCGCCGCCGTTGACGCTGTTCCAGAAGCAGTGTGAGTCGCCGGTGTTCCCGAACGATCTGGTGATCAAGGTCGCGCCCGAAGAGGGCATCAGCATGCACCTTAACGGCAAAGTGCCCGGCGGGGCGGTGAACATCAAGAGCGTGGAGATGAACTTCACCTACGCCACCGCCTTCAACAAAGAAGCCCCCGAGGCCTACGAACGCCTCATCTTCGACGCCCTCAACGGCGAGCAAACCCTCTTCATTCGCGGCGACGAAGCCGAGGCCGCGTGGGAAGTGATCGACGTCATCCTTGAAGGCTGGAAACTGTCCAAGCGTCCCCCCGACGAATACGCCCCCGGCTCGTGGGGCCCCAAACGCGCCATCGACCTCATGGAACACGACGGCCGCCGGTGGGCGCATGGGGAGGGGGAAGGCGAGCCGATTATCGCGTGTGCGCTGTGACCTGGCGGGCGGGGTGGGAATGGGACACAGATTTGCACGGATGAAAGCGGATCGGCACGGATGTGTTTGATAGAACGGAAGCCTCGTCGGGCGGGATGACAGTCCCCCTGCGGCGCTCATCGAGCGGATCGGCGGCTGAAGCTGCCCTTACGGGCTACTACATGCGCGTAAGGGTCATCTTCCGGGTCAGGTGAGCGCGGGTTCGCGATTCGCGGGTTGCGGTGCGCGGTGGTTCGGCAATCGTGGATGATACTCGGCGATGCCGCGGATCTGGCGAAGGTGGGTGGGATACAGTTCGTGGCGATGAAGCCAGGCGACAATCACTTCGGCAACGCCTTCGTCGAGCTCGCGCTTCTGCTCGGGCGTGACATGGCGCAGGTAGTACACGGCGATCTCGCCAATGTCCACATGGGCGCGGCGAGCCATCGAGTCAATGATGCGCTCGGCGTGGTCGGTCGCCTGCGGGTCGGCTTCGACGACGATGCCGACGAAGACGTCGCTCGGCGAATCCATTTGCTCGGCGACATGGTCCAGTCCCGCTTGCAAGGCGGCGTCGCGCGTGGGGAAGCGGCCGATGAAATCTTCACGGTTGTAGGAATAGGCGTAGGCGGACATCACGACTCCCTTCGTTACAGAATGCCCTGTTGCACCATCGCGTCGGCGACTTTGACAAAACCGGCAATGTTGGCACCGTCGACATAGTTGACGAACCCGTTGCCGTTCACCCGGCCGTACTTCACGCAGTTGGAGTGGATCGACTGCATGATCGAACGGAGCCGTTGATCGACGTCCTCCGCCACCCATTTGGTGTGGCCGGCGTTTTGACTCATTTCAAGACCCGACACCGACACACCCCCCGCGTTCGCGGCCTTGCCCGGACCGTAGAGGATCTGGTCGTTGATAAAGATTTCCACGGCCTCGGGGGTGGAGGGCATGTTCGCGCCTTCGCTGACGCAGATGCACCCGTTGTCCACCAGGTGTCGCGCGTCGGCGGCGTCAACTTCGTTCTGGGTCGCACTGGGGAACGCCAGATCGCAGCGCAAACCCCACGGGCGCTTGCCCGCGAGGAATTTTGCGCCGCTGAACTGATCGACATACTCGCGGATGCGTCCGCGCCGGTTGTTTTTCAGATCACACACCCACGCGAGCTTTTCTTCGTTGATTCCGTCCATGTCCACGATCGTGCCGTCGGAGTCAGAAAGGGTGATCGGCTTGGCACCGAGGGCGAGAAGTTTTTCGACGGTGTATTGTGCGACATTTCCCGATCCCGAGACGGTGGCAATCTTGCCGCGGCAGTCGGTGTCGCGGGTGGCGAGCATTTCCTGTGCGAAGTAGACCGCGCCGTAGCCGGTGGCTTCGGGGCGGAGCTTGGACCCGCCGAAATCGGCGCCCTTGCCCGTAATCACGCCGTTGAACCGATGCGTCAGCTTCCTGTATTGGCCAAAGAGAAATCCGACCTCACGTCCCCCGACCCCGATATCGCCGGCGGGGACGTCGATGTCAGGCCCGATATAGGGTTGCAGTTCGTTCATGAACGCCTGGCAGAACCGCATGATCTCGCCAGTGCTTTTGCCGTGCGGGTCAAAATCGGACCCCCCTTTGCCGCCGCCCATGGGGAGGGTGGTCAGGCTGTTCTTAAGCACCTGTTCGAACGCGAGAAACTTCAGCACGCCGAGGTTGACCGACGGATGGAAGCGCAGTCCGCCTTTGTAAGGCCCGATCGCGCCATTCATCTGCACGCGGTAGCCGCGATTGACCTGCACATGCCCCTTGTCGTCAACCCACGTGACGCGGAACTGGAAGACGCGGTCGGGCACGACCATGCGTTCGAGTACGCGGGCCTCGCGATAGTCTCGGCGATCCATGACCACAGGCATGACGGAGTGAACGGTTTCACGAACCGCCTGATGGAAGACCTCTTCACCGGGCGCATTGGCGACGACGTGCTCCATGAACGCGTCAACTGAGGAATCGTGGGCGTGTCGAGAATCGCTGCTCTTTGGGGTGGTAGTGATCATGCAACAGCCAATTTAGGACCGTTTGGTCCGTTGGCAAGGCATTTTATGCGCGTATAAATGCACTGGTAATGCACATATAAGATGTGTATTATGGTGAAGATGCACGAAGACCGGTTGCCGCAAGTTGAGAACGCGCTTCGGGAACGCGTGAAGGAATTGGAGTGCGTCTACCGCATTTCGGCGATCCGCGAAGCCCACTTCGCGCACGTGGACGTTTTTTTGCAGGGGGTGGTTGATTGCCTGCCTTCGAGCTGGCAGTGGCCTGCGTTTTGTGCGGCAAGGATCGTGTACGGGGCATCGAATTTCGTGACCACCTCCTTTCGCGAAAGCGCCTTGAGGCTGGCTGCGGGTGTCGTGGTCGCGGGGAAGACCGAAGGACATGTGGAAGTCTTCTACTCCGCCGACGCACCGGTGCCCTCGGGATCAGATCCGTTTCTTGCAGAAGAGCGTGCGTTGCTGAACGTGGTCGCCGAACGCGTCTCCAGCGCTCTGGCGCACATGCGCGCCGACGCCGACCTGCGCGATGCTCACGCCGTTCTCCAGCGGCAGAACCAGGCACTTTACGAAACGAACATCGCGATCAACACCGTTTTGTCGCGATTGGAGGTCGAGAAGCGCGATCTCCGCACGTCCATGGCGCGGAACATCGAAAAAATCGTCATGCCGATCGTGGTTGAGTTGGAACTGGCAACGACTGGCCGTCAGCGGGCGTATGTTTCGCTTCTTCGCCAATGCTTGCGGGAGGTGGGGGGCTCAGGCGACGTCGAGACGACCCCCTGGCACGTCGGGCTAAGCCCCCGCGAAGTCGCGGTTGCATCGATGATCCGCAACGGGCTTTCGACGAAGGAGATCGCTGAACTCCGTTGCATCTCGCCGGGAACCGTCCGTCGGCATCGCGAAAACATTCGCCGCAAGCTCGGCCTACAGAATCGCCAGGCGAATCTCAAAACCTACCTCACGAACGTCCCGGCGCAGTAAACCGCGCCGCCGTGGCGATTGATAGCCCCAGAAACGGGGTCACCCCAGAAACGGCGGGGTATAAATACTCGCAAGTACTTTAGATGGCAGGGGCGGCTTTAGCCGCCGAACACGACTGGGGTGGCGGCGATGAATCAGTCGCGTCAGGGGCGGGATTGTCTGTCTTAAATTGCAGGCGGATCGCGGGCGGCGCGCGGGTCGAGCGGATCGGCGTCTGAAGCCGCCCGGCGGGCTGATTCTGCGGAACGCGAACGTGTTTGCGGCCACGTCACTTGCGCCTGTAGACTCACCCGCTGCATTGACCGGCCCCGCGTTGAGCATTCGAGTGAATTGAAAGTCGGTCGGCGCATTGCAGAACATTGATCGTTGCTCCGTTATGCGTCAGCCGAAGCTAAGGGGTCGGGAGTCACTTTCGTTGAATACTCTACGGTATGACTCCCGACCTCCTCAGATCTCCTGACGGACTTGGTGGCGGATCAAGCTGTCAGCAGTTCAGCTTCGCGTTGCATGGCCTTGGGAAACAGCACGTTGTTTTCCTTGTGGACGTGCTGGTGCATATCCCGTTCCAATCGCGCTAATCCATCGAGCATCGCGCGGTAGGTGTTGCACGCCCATTCAGGCGGTTGATAGCCGTCGGTGGCGTTGTTCATCGTTTCCAATGCGGCACCGGCGGCATCATGTTCGGCTTCCATCTGACGAATGGGATTGGAGACGGAGAAGGTGTCTCCCGGCAATGCGCCCTTTGCGGTGTCGAGGCGGCGGATCATTGGGAACAGCACCTGCTCTTCTTTGAGCATGTGGCTGTTCATCTCGTTCTGCAATTCGACAAACGCCTGGCGGACCTGCGCCAGTCGCGGGTCGTGTTCGCCGTGGACGGCATGAACCTTGCGCGTCATGAATTCCAATCGCGGCAATTCTTCGCGCACGTAGGCATGGTGCGTCTGAACGATGTGATCGGTGAGTTCTGACAAACTCAGTTTATCGGCATCCACCGTTTGTGTATTTTGGCCCGCCGACACCGTATCAAGCGTGCGAATCATTGCGATCAACTGATCGAGATTCAGATTCTTTTTTTCACAGACTTCCGTCAGCGGTATTTTGCCGCCGCAGCAGAAGTCGATTTTTAGTTCTTCGAACAATTTGGCTCGAATCGGGTGCTGCCGCACAAGTTCGCCGACGGTGGTTTTCGGATCGATCGTGGTCATAGAAAACTCCTTAAAAGAGGTAAAGTCAAAGTGTTTGGTTCGGTTCGGTTTCGACGATGGCCTTCGACTTGTCCAGCGACCATCCGAAATGCAGTCCTGCGACAAACCAGCCGATCGCGACGATGCCGATCGCAAAAATGGTGTCGCCAACAACGCGCAGCCATCGGAGGGTATCCATGAGATCGGTCTGCATAAACTCGGCGGATCGGGCATACCAGACGCCGTGTTCAACACTCGCCCACGTCTGGAGCAAGCCCACAGGCAGCACGCTGATCAGTACCATTAGCGCCAGACCGATATTGATGGTCCAAAATGC
>JBBQQZ010000103.1:0-10673 GCA_038215325.1 Tepidisphaerales bacterium
CATCGAAAAGGAACGCCCTCGCCTTGAGGCCTGGGAAGCCCTGTGCCGCGAATTCGGCGAAAAGCCCGCCGACGTCGCGCTGGCGTGGATGCTGCATAACCCCGTCATCACCGCCCCGATCATCGGCCCGCGCACGATCGAGCAACTCATCGGCTCGGTCCGCGCCACCGAAATCAAGCTCAGCGACGACCAGCTCAAAGCCATCGACAAAATCTTCCCCGGTCCGAAAGGACCGAGCGACGAAGGCGTCAGTGACTGGCACCAGCAGCGAGCGCCCGAAGCGTACGCGTGGTGAGTTTTGGCTCGCCGCAAAGCTCTGTTGATGCTAGACTAAAAGCATGATTCGCGTGAACATGGTGATCGAAGGACCGCTGGAAGCGCTCATCGCCGGGCGGCTTGAAGCCGATAAACATGAGTCCGCCGAGGATTGCATCCGGATGCTTCTGGAACAACACCTTCTCACACCTGATCCGAATGGTATCGAAGACCAACTCGTTCAGGTGCTGGAAAAGGACGAGTGGATCGACGCAACCGATCCGGCCTTCTGGCAAGCGAAGCGACAACAACTGATCGATCGTCATAGCCAATCCAGCCAATGACCAAGCGGTGGCGTCTTTCCAAGCGTGCCAACTGCGAGTTGGATTCTCTCGCTTCGTTTATTGCGCGCGATAATTTGGATGCAGCGCTACGTCTCTATGTCGCGGCCGAAGACGCGTGCCAGTTCCTCTCGCAGTTCCCTGGCGGGGGAACCACATGCGAGTTCAACCATCCGCGACTCGCGGGCCTGCGAAAATGGATTCTCACCGGGTTCCCGAATCATCTGATGTACTATCGAATCGCAAAAAACCGGATCGACGTGCTTTCCATTCAGCACAGTTCGCGGGACCAAGCTCGCGCATTGCTGGCGGACGAAACCTGATCACTGCGGCGACAGCCGGATGATCGACTGTTCGAGCACGACATAGATCGCCCCGTCCGGCCCGGTGACCACGTCGCGCACGCGGCCAAGATTTTTGACGATCACTTCTTCGGATTCGTACGCCGTCCCCTTCAACACGACGCGCTTCACTTCCTGGAACTTCAACGCGCCCACCAGCAGGTTGTTTTTCCACTTCGGAAACAAGTCCCCACGCACAAAATCCAGCCCGCACAGCGCCGGCGAAGGCGTCCACTGGTGGACGGGCTGTTCCATGCCCTCTTTCTCGGTGATGCCCTGCCCGACCGGCTTGCCGCTGTATTCCTTGCCGTACGTGATCACCGGCCAGCCGTAGTTGATGCCCGGGCGGATCCAGTTCAGCTCGTCGCCCCCCTGCGGGCCGTGCTCGGTCGCCCAGACTTGGTCGGTCTCGGGGTGGATCGCCAGGCCTTGCGGATTGCGGTTGCCGAAGCTGTAGATGCTCGGGTACGCGTCGTTGCGCGAGGCGAACGGGTTGTCGGCCGGGATCGATCCATCGCGGTTGATGCGATGGACCTTGCCATTGGGCTTGGTGACATCCTGCGCGTTGACGCCGTTGCCGCGCTCGCCGATCGAGAAGTACATGACGCCGGCCTTATCGAACACGATCCGGCAGCCGAAATGCACCCCGCCGCCGCGGTAGTCGCCGGGCTTGGCTTCAAACAGCACCTGCTGCTCGCTCCACGCCCCGCCTTTGATCTTCCCGCGGACGATCCGCGTCATGGCCGGGCCTTTTTCCTGGTCGCCTTGAACGTGGCTGTAGCTGAGATAGACCCAGCCCGATTTTTTGTAGTCCGGGTCGATCGCCACATCCATCAGCCCGCCTTGCCCGTCGTCGTTCACCACCGGAATGTTCTTCACCGGCTCGGGCAGCAAATTCCCGTCCGCCCACAACCGCAAGCGGCCGGACTTTTCGGTGATCAGGGCGTGCGTGGAGTCGATAAACGCGATCGACCACGGGTCCTTCAACCCACTGGCAATGACATCCACCTTGAGGGTGTAATCCTCCGTTTTCAGCGTCTCCGGCACGTTTCCGCGTTTCTGGGCAAATGCCGCGCTGGACGAAACCGCGAGAACGGATAGACCGAGGACTGCTTTGGCAACGAAATTCATGTTTCTCCCACGTGTGCCCGGAACGAAGCCCGAAGTGGGGCATTCGTCTTCCTTCTCCTACCGCAGGTGCGGCAAGGTGTTGCATCGTAGGGGGCAAACCCGCGAAACTCATCCACAAGTAGGGTTTAGACCGATAACTCAAGAGATGAGCGCGTTTCTCCACCGGCTGAAGTTGTCTTTGTTCGCAGGACGGCGCGGGGGGTATGCGCCGAAGGTATCGGCGTTGGATTTGCTGGGGCGGAAGCCGATCAACCTCGATACGCCAGAATTACAGCGGTTTATCGGGGGAAAACGTGTGCTCGTGACGGGCGCGGGGGGGTCGATCGGGTCGGAAATCTGCCGCCAGACGATGAAGTTCTGCCCGGAATCGCTGACGCTGATCGATCGGTGCGAAAACGCGCTGTTTGAGATCGACCAGGAGTTGAAAGACCGCTGGCTGGGCGCGGACTTGCGACCGTGTGTCGCCGACGTCTGCGACGCAAGGCGGATCGAGCAGTTGCTCGCCGAGCAGCAGCCCCACGTCATCTTCCACGCCGCAGCCCACAAGCACGTTCCGATGATGGAACGCAACCCCGGCGAGGCGATCAAAAACAACGTCTTCGGAACGAAAACCATTGCAGACGCAGCACTTAACGCCGGCGTCGGCGCGTTCGTGATGATCTCAACGGACAAAGCCGTCAACCCCACCTCCGTCATGGGAGCGACCAAGCGGGTGGCGGAGTTGTATGTGCAGTCGCTCAATCAGGGGCAAGTATTCAGGGGCAAGGAGCAAGCAGAGAATAGCCTTTCACTTGCCCCTTGCCCCTCGCCCCTCAGCACTCGTTTTGTCGCCGTCCGGTTCGGAAACGTGCTGGGGTCGTCCGGTTCCGTCGTCCCGATCTTCCAGAAGCAGATCGCCGCGGGCGGGCCGGTGACGGTCACGCACGCGGAGATGCGGCGGTACTTCATGACCATCCCCGAGGCCTCCCAACTCGTCATGCAGGCCGGCGCGATCGGGCGCGGGGGGGAGATCTTCGTGCTCGACATGGGCGAGCCCGTCAAAATCCTCGACCTGGCGCTGGAGATGATCCGCCGGAATGGGCTGGTCATCGATAAGGACATCCAGGTGCGCATCACCGGCATGCGGCCGGGCGAAAAGCTGTTCGAAGAACTCGCCAACGACACCGACGCCACCGCCCCCACCGCCCACCAGAAAATCCGTGTCTGGAAACTGCCTCAGTTCAGCCACGCCGCGATCGAGGCGGAACTTGCCAAATTGTCGCAGGTGATTGAATCCGATCGCGAATCCCTACTCAGCGCCCTGATGGAGGTCGTGCCCGAGTACCAGCCCGCCGAAGCCCGGATTTCTCGGGCAAAAATGCAACTGGTCCGCAAGGCGGGGTAAGGATTCAGGGATTGCTTCGCGGGCGAAATGAACGCTTCGCTCCCACGACGCCCGACCGTGCTCGTCTCTCCTCTTGCTAGACATTCCCGGCACACTCCGCATAATAACGGCTGAATTCATGTTACGAATGAAATGTCGCTTCGGCGTTCTATTGCCCCGATGATGCGGAACATTCACTTTGCGATGGATCATCAGCATCACATGAAACACTCAAAAGGGTTCGGTGGAAGGATGAAAACGAACTCCCAGGTAACACGGGGCCAAAACCAACACGCGGGCTTTCTTCGTGCGACAGGCAAGGTGATCGAAGCACTGGAGCCGCGTCATTTCTTCTCCGGGTCTCCTGTGCCTGATGCGATCGCACCGAGCGTTGATCCGCAGGATACGGCGTTCGACCCTGATATCATCACCGTCAACAACCAGCAAATTCGTGCGGTGTCCGGAGAGTGGATCGTCACCTTTAACGACGCAAACACGATCTCCCGGCACAGCCCAGACCGCAACATGGCGGAAATCGACAGTTCCGACAATTCCCTATCACGCAGCCCGATCTTGTCCAGCGCTGAGCTGAACGACCGGTTCGGCGCGGACAAACAACGCATTGTCTCGGCAAACTACCTCGGTGACCCTGACTTCGCCAAGATCGTTTTTGATAAGTCGGTCACGCCCGACGAAGCGGTCGCTCTGCTTGCAAAGAACCCGGCGGTCCTGAGTTTTGAACCGAATTATGTCGGCGAACTTGCCGGCATGACCGTCAATGATGGTTACACAAACCCAGCAAGCCCGAGTTTCGCACAATCCTGATGTGCAAGGCGTAACTGACTACGACAAGATCAAATACCACGGGTCTCTAAATGCATACAAAGTGGTCAAGGCGTTTCATGAAGGCGCATTGCTGAATGGGGGCTTCTCGAAGACTGTGCTCGGCGATGACGGAGGGAACGATACAAATGACACATTTCTCGTCCGCCTCAATACATCAACAAATCTCGTCGAGATCCTTCGCAACGGAACGCTGCTCACGACTGTCACAAACGCCACAAGCAAGGTTATTGGTGTGTTTATGTTGGCTGGGAACGACGCCTTCACCACACAAGGAAACTTTCTGAACCCACTGTACGTCCACGGCGGTCGGGGAAATGACGTCATCAACGGCGGTGGTGGAGATGACACGGTGTTCGGCGGACTCGGAGCGGACACCATAAACACCGGCGTCGGCGATGACACGGTCTACGGACAGGCTGGCAATGATGTCCTGACTGGGGGAAATGGGAACGATTCGCTTTTTGGTGACGCTGGAGCGGACATCTTCCATGCGGCGGACGGTTATTACGACTATTTGGCCGGTGGAAGTGACTCCGACGACGGTACGGATCGTGATGCGATAGACAGTTGGATTCCCTGAAAATCGCTGATGGAGCTGAAATGCTTGACATACTTGAACCGCGGTTGCTGCACGACGGAACGGTGACGGTCATTACGACCGGCGACACGATTCACATCAAGGGCGACGAGTCGCCCAATGTCGTCGTCTTGCAAATGAACACGACGCTCGACGGAGATGACGGCGCGACCGGCATTGAAACAGGTGCCGGCACCGAACTCGTCGTCAACGGGCAACCGGTTGCCAGCGGCTCATACATCATCTCGCAAGCCACGCTAGACTCAATAAAGCATTTCACGATTGACCTAGGCGACGGTAATGACACGCTCCGAACCAATTCGTACAACGTGAACCGCGCGCGCAGCATCCTCAATGGCATTGATGTGTACGGCGGCAACGGGGACGACCGCGTCGAACTGCTCACCAGCACGCTATATTTCCGCTACTCCGGCGGGAATGGCGATGACCGGGTGGGGGTCGCTTCGGGCGTCACCATATACGGGAACGCAGAGATCCGTCCCGATGCCGGGAGGGATCGAGTGATGATTGGCGGCACGGTGGACGGTGCAGACGTTTCCGTCCGCGGGAAGTTCCTGCTCGTCGACACCAATGGCCCGTCCGCGTTCACAGCCGAGCGGTTGCGCGTCCGGCGCGAGGCTGTCATCACCACCGGCAATTCAGTCGATCGAATCAACCTCAACCGCTGTTCCTTCTACCGGGCGGCGACCATCGCAACGCGTGGGGGCACCGACCTGATCACGATCAACCAATCCGTGTTCCATGGTCCGAAAATGATCGACGCTGGCGGCGACGGCGACGCGGTGACGGAATCGTAAGCGGACACCCGACGGCAGCGCGGGGAGCCAACCCATTTCACGCCACACTCGTCACGTCACGCGCGCCCCCCTGTTCTTATAAAAATCAAGTTCTCAGTATCGTCCGGTCGATTAGTGAATGTCGGGTCGCTTCTCGTTTCAGGTCCACCGTCAGTCACGGACCGACTGGCGCCAACGCTTCCAAGGAAGGTTTGCCAATGCGAACCATCGCAATCGTCAATCAAAAGGGAGGCTGTGGGAAGACCACCACCTCCATCAACCTCGCCGCGTGCATGGCCCGCCTGGGTCACAAAACGTTGCTCGCCGACATGGACCCGCAAGGTCACTGTGCGGTGGGCCTGGCGGTTCCGGATGAGCAGATCGAGCGCACGATCTACGACTGCCTCATCGAATCGCAAGACGGCACGCCGGCCAAGATCAGCGATGTCGTGTGGCAAATCGCCACCGACTTCGATCTGTGCCCCTCGAACATCCGCCTGGCGGCGTTCGAGCAGGTGTTCGCGGGTCGGGTGGGTCGGGAAGACCGCCTCGGTCGCGCCCTGGAGCAGGTGAAAGCCAGCTACCAATGGTGCATCATCGACTGCCCGCCTTCGGTGGGCCTGCTCGCGTTCAACGCGCTAAAGAGCTGTGACGAAGTCATCGTTCCGGTCGAAACGGGCTACTTCAGCCTGCACGGCCTGACCAAGATGATGGAAACGCTCGAAGTGATGCGCGAGCGCTGCGGCAAGGACATCCTCATCCGCGTACTACCCACGCTCTACGACACCCGCACCAAGCTCGCCCGCGAAGTGCTCGGCGAACTACGCGGCAAATTCAAGCAATACCTGATGGAGAGCACGGTCAACTTCAACACCAAGTTGAAGGAAGCCGCCAGCTTTGGCCAGCCGATCACCGAATACGACCCCGGTAGCCGAGGGTACAAGGATTTCGTCAACCTCGCCCGCGAACTCATGGGCCACCGCCCGGCGGAGATCGAACCGGTCTCCGGCGAAAAACTCTCCCGCCCGATGGAGCTGGTCCAGCGCGCCAAGCAACTGGCGCAGCTCACCAACTTCCAGTTCGGCAAGAACACCGTCCAGACAATGCAACCCACGACCATCGCATCACCGGCGCCGGAAGCCCGCAAATCGATCGAGCAGAAAATCGAAGACTTCTACGGCGTGAAGCAGGTCGGCAACGACGTGGTGTTTGCCGCCAAATTTGAAGAAGCCCAGCGCGTGTTGATCGCCGGCGACTTCAACAACTGGACCCCGATGAGCACCCCGCTCGCCACCAACGGATCGCCGAGCCGCTGGGTCACCAAGCTGCCCCTCGAGCCCGGCCGTTACCGATACCGCTTTGTCGTCGACGGCAAGTGGGTCACCGATCCGAAGAACAACTACGTCGAAATTAACGAGTACGGCGAACTGAACAACGTGGTCGAAGTGGCCTGAACCAATGTGAAATGTGGAGTGCGAAATGTGAAGTGAGGCCGACGGCCATTCCACACTTCACACTCCACATTTCACACTGACGAGCACCGGAAATGGACAACCCCCAGAGCCCACAACGTCGTCTGTCAGAGATCTCGCACCTGTTCCTGAGCGACGTGCGGGCCAAAGCCACCGGCGACGCCCCGCGCCCCGTGCGCCGCCCGCCCGGATCGTTCAAGGGGGACGTGTCGATCGACCTCACCCCCGAGGAGTTCGCCAAGGTCTTCTCTGAAAGTGACGAACCGGCCCCGGCGCTCACGCAGGGCGCGTTCAAACCCGTCCGCGCGATCGTCGCCCACCACCTCGGCGAACTGATGGCCGACCGCATCCGCGACTTTGCGGGGATGTTCTGCACCGAAGGCAAGCGCGTGGGCGTCATCTACGCCGACGCCGCCGACGTGCGGGTCACCTGCATCGAGCACAACCCCAGCGCCGAACGCATCGACGAAGAAACCGCCCCCGAGCCGCTCGAAGCCCAGCGGCTGGAAGAAGCGCTCGTCGAACTGAACCAGGACGTCGACTCATGGCTCATCACGCTCCCCGATCCGCGGAACACTGAATCGCGTGAACTGCTCCGGCACATCACGCACTGGACGCTCATCAGCGGCGTCGATCACGATAGCGTGGTCAGCAGCTACCGCACGATCAAAGGCCTGTGCGAAGTCGCCACACCGAACCTGTCGATCGCGATCTTCGGTGCCATCGACGAAACCGAACTCGACAAGACCTACCGCAAGCTCGGCAGCGTGTGCGACCAGTTCCTGCACATGAAGAGCACGTTGGTCGGCTCGATCGAGCCCGGCGACGAGATCGCCGAGCACCTGGTGCTCGCCGCCAGCGCTTCGCACAGCAAGGCGCAACTGGCATTATCACCTCAGTGGGCGATCCTCACTGATATGATAATGGCCGCCGAACCCGTGACGGCAAGTGCCGCGCGGGCGCCTGCTCCCGCGCCCGTCGCGGCCGTTGAGTCCGTCGCCCCGGCGATCAAACCCGTGATGAAAGCCATCCCGCCCGAGCCGACGCTTGCGTTTTCACCGGAGCAGCCCATGCGCATCGAACCCCAGACTCCCGCCTCGCAGCCGATCTGCGACGACGGCTTCACGAACATCATCGATCTCCCCCACGCCGACACCTCCCCCGCCGCCGTCATTGGCGCGGTGATTCGTGGCGGCGGCGAGCTGGTCGAATCGCCGGTGAAGGTGCCAGCGCATCCGGAAGCGATCGTCGCGGTATCGCGCGATCATCAGCTCGTCCTGGTCGCCGCCGCCAAATCGGGGCTGGCGGACTTGCGGACGATCGCCCAAGCGTACCGCTGGATGAGCGAGAACCGTGCGTTGATCGCGATGGCGCTCCCGCAGTTCTCGATCGACATCCACTCGACTGGCCGGCTGCAACTGCTGGTCGATCACGCGGACGTGTCGGCGGACGTGCTCCAGCCGTTGATGGAGTCGGGAAGCGTCACCGTCAAAGCCTATCGCAAGCTCCGCTGGGCCGGCCGAACCGGCCTGCTTCTCGAAGCCGCATGATCTGGCGAAAACAATCAACCGCAGCCTCCGGATCAGTGAATTGATCCGGAGGCTCTTTTTCAGGAGAAAAATGCATGTTGTCAGACGACCCCTCTAGCTTGTTCATCCAGACGTTGAAGCAGATTGAACGCAACGGCGACCCCTCGGCGCTGGTCGAACTCTTCCGCGAAGATTCTGTCATTGACTCCCCCGCGCAAGGCCGCCAGCTCGCGGGCAAGGACGGCGCCCGGCGCTACTGGACCGACTACCTCCACGCCTTCTGCCGCATCGAATCCGAGGTGCGACAGGCCCTGGAGTTCGGCGACATCGCCGTCTTCGAATGGCGCTCCTCCGCCATCCTCCGCACCGGCCGCTCGATCGACTACCAGGGCGTAAGCGTCGTGGAGTTCCGCGACCATAAGATCAAACGCTTCGCCACCTACTACGACGCCGCCGCTTTCGCTACAGACACTCGGCAAGAGTTGGTACAATTGGGCCATGTCGCGTGAGGAACTCCTGGCTTCGATCCCCAAGGACTGGCTCGCCGAGTTCCAGGCTGCGGCGCGGCGACCGCTCAAGCAACGTATGAAGTACGCATTCATCAAAACCCACAAACCGGTGATGGATGATGCTCGCTATCGCAGCTTCGAGTCGATGGCGGAGTACCGCCAGTGGTGCGAGAAAAACCTGCCCGATTGGCTCGGATATGGCCGCCTTTGAATACCGACAGGCCGAGGAGATTCGCGATGCGTTCACGCGCCACGGCGTGAAGTATCTCTTCATCGGCAAGTCCGGCGCGATCCTTCTCGGCTACCCGGACACCACGCAAGACGCCGACATCTATGTGCTCAAGGATCCTTTGAACGGCGAGGCGATCGTCCGATCGCTCCGCGAACTCGGCTTTGACATATCCGAAATCGAGCGCGCAGAGATCGTCAGGGGCAAGGATTTCATCCAACTGAAGAACGGTCCGTTCGATCTGGACCTGATCTACGCACCCGACGGGATCGAACAGTTCGAAGATGCGTGGAACCGGCGTGTGGTGATTGAGGGGTTTAACGTCTGCCATATCGAGGACATCATCGCCAGCAAACGTGCGGCCAATCGCGCCAAGGATCGCGATTCGCTTGACCGGCTCGAATCGTTCCGTCGATACTTGGCGTCAAACCCATGAACCTCACCGTCTTCCCCAACGAGTCCGCTGATTCGCCGGTCGACCGCGACCGAATCGCTGACGACCTGCGCCGGCTCGACCTCGGCGAAGTCCGCTTCGGGCATCACGATCGACAACTTTACGCAACAGATGCGTCGCTCTATCAAATCGAACCGATCGGCGTTGTCGTGCCCAGATCGACGGGCACGGTCCCCGCGATCGTCAGCTATTGCGCTGCCCAGCACATCGCATTGCTCCCCCGTGGCGGCGGGACCAGCTTGGCGGGGCAATGCACGAACCGCGCGGTGGTGCTGGATCTCTCGCCCACCTGCCGGCGCGTGATCGAGATGGACGTCGCGAATCAGCGCTGCGTCGTCGAGCCGGGCATCGGCATTGACGAGCTTAATCGCCAGATCGCGGCGCAGGGGATCAAGCTGTTTTTCGCGCCCGACCCGGCGACCAGCAACCAGGCCGCGATCGGCGGGTGCATCGGCAACAACGCGGCCGGTGCGCGGTCGATCCGGTACGGGCGAACCAGCGAAAACATCGACGGCGTCGAAGTCGTTCTCACCACCGGCGAGCGCCTGTGGCTGGAACCGGGCGCGGGTCGGAGCAACCCTACTGCACTGCGACTCGCGGAGCAGGTCGCGACGATCGTGCGGGAGAACGCCGATGAGATTCGCCTGCGTTTTCCCAACCTCATCCGCCGCAACGCGGGGTACGCGCTGGACCTAATCCTCAAGCAGCTTGATGCCGGCATAACGCCCGAAGACCTCGATCTCTCCGGCATTATCTGTGGGAGCGAAGGCACGCTGGCGGTCATCACCGGGGCGAAGCTGAAACTGCACCCGACGCCGATCGCGCGGGG